>JBBQGR010000050.1:0-10380 GCA_038323185.1 Phycisphaerales bacterium
GGAGCGGACGACGGTGTGGATGTCGCATGGCGATCAGGTGGTGGACACTGGTGGGATGTTTGAGGCGCTGGCGAGCACGCCGACGTGCCCTCTGGCTGCGGTGCGTGGGACGATGAAGGACGCGGCGGGACGGCCGCGGCAGTTTCATGGGGTGCAGTTTCATCCCGAGGTGACGCACACGCCGCATGGCACGGACCTGCTTCGCAACTTCTTGTATGGGATCTGCCGCTGCGAGGGAACGTGGCGCATGAGCGAGTTTGCACCGCTCGCGGCCACGCGGCTGCGTGAGGCGATCGGGAATGCGCAGGTGATCTGCGGGCTGTCTGGTGGAGTGGATAGCGCGGTGACGGCGGCGCTCTTGCACAAGGCGATCGGGGAGCAGCTGCACTGCGTGTTTGTTGATACGGGCCTGCTGCGCAAGGGAGAGCGCACGCTTGTAGAAACAACGTTCCGCGACCACTTCAAGATCAACCTGCGTGTTGTGGACGCGGAGCGTGAGTTCCTTGGCGATCTTGATGGGATCACGGACCCTCAGGAGAAGCGTCGGCGGATCGGGCATCGCTTTATCGATGTCTTCAAGACGGCGGCCAAGAGCATCCCGGGCGCGACGTGCCTGGCGCAGGGGACGCTGTACCCGGACGTGATTGAGAGCGGACAGGGGCACGCTGGAACCGCGGCGGGGATCAAGCTGCATCACAATGTGGGCGGCTTGCCCGCGGACCTTGGTTTCACGCTTGTTGAGCCGCTGCGAGATCTGTTTAAGGATGAGGTCCGGACGCTGGGGAGCGTGCTTGGCTTGCCGGACCAGCTCGTGTGGCGGCATCCGTTCCCGGGGCCGGGGCTTGCGGTGCGGGTGCTTGGAGATGTGACGCGGGAGAAGCTGGAGATTCTGCGGGCGTGCGACGAGATCGTGCTCGAGGAGATTGTTGCGGCGAACTTGTATCGCAGCACGAGCCAGGTCTTTGCGGTGCTGCTGCCGGTGCGGAGCGTGGGCGTGATGGGCGATGGGAGAACGTACGACAATGTGGTCGCGGTGCGGGCGGTTGAGACGCAGGACTTTATGACGGCGGACTGGTCGCGGATCCCGTATGAGGTGCTGGCGCAGATGAGCAACCGCATCATCAACGAGGTGCGGGGCGTGAACCGCGTTGTGTACGACATTTCGAGCAAGCCGCCGGCGACAATTGAGTGGGAGTGAATGGAATCCAGGCGGCCGACCGACCTCGGGGTGCGAACAATCAGCCATGGCTCAGGACACGACACAGATCAGCATTCCGGCCAACCTGTACCACGAGCTGGAGGTCCTTGCTCGTAAGCACGGCATGGATGTGCCCGCCTACATCGCGTTCATCACGCGGATCCAGTTGCACGATCATGATCGCGCGTTTGTGAACGCCACTCGCTTTGTGTTTGCCAAGTATTCAGAGACGCTGCGGAAGCTCGCGGAATGATCACCTTTGGTGCGATTGTTCGCCCCGTAAGGTTCCTCGCGGTCCGCGAGATCGAGACGCTGCATGAACTTGGACTGAGCAATTTCGGTGGCGCGGCTGGCGTTCGCGAGCCCGCGCTTCTGGATGCGGCGATTGCGATGGCGCGGACGGTGTTCGGGGATCAGTTCGCGCACGCGGTTCCCTTCGGGATGGCCGCGGCTTATAAGTTTAATCTGTCGCGTAACCATCCGTACATCGATGGAAACAAGCGGACCGCGTTCGCGGCGGGCGTGGCGTTTTTGCACCTGAATGGCTGGGAGGTCACCGCCGATCAGGCGTCGGCGGCTCAGATCGTCCTCGATGTCGTCGCGGGGCGATGCTCGAAGGACGCGCTTGGAGATTGGTACCAAGCAAGCTCGCGCGCGCGGCCGAGCATTGAGCTGCGCGACTTCGTGCAGCAGCTCGACTTTGTTCTGGTCGAGTCGGCATTTACTTCCTTTGCTGTTGGGAGCGCGGCGGAGCGAGTCGCGAGCGTTCGCGAGGCGGGCGAGTCGATCCCGATGATTCGCCAGGCGAGTCTGGCTGCCATGGCTGCGGCCCAGGCTGGCGATCACCAGGCGTCGATCGTGCTCGACACACAGGCGTTGCTCCTCACGGTCCTGTACAGAATCGCGGAAGACGCTGGATACGAGTGGTGATGGCACGCAAGCCAGACCCTGGTCAATCCTTGTCGCGTGCGCCGCATGTTCGCGGGCTTGATGTCGCCACGGCTCGCGGCGGGCTTGTATTTCTGCGGCATCCGCTTAGCGCGGACCGTGAGGAGTGGGCGGAGTTGCGTGAGGCGAGCTGGGAGTTTTTGCGGCCGTGGGAGCCGACGCCGCCGGGGACGCGGTCGCCGAATGCTGATCATGCGCAGGCGTTCGAGCGGCTACTGGAAACGGCGGATCGCGGGATGTCGCAGCGTTTTTTGATTTGTTCGCGGAGCAGCGGCGAGATCGTTGGGCAGGTGAGCCTCAATCAGATTGTGCATGGACCGTTCTGCAACGCGGCGGCCGGGTACTGGATTGGATCGAGGCACGCGCGACGCGGGTACATGAACGAGGCGATGCGGCTGGCGATCGGCCATGCCTTCGGGCCGCTGCTGCTGCACCGGGTGGAGGCTAACATCATCCCGGGCAATGTTGCGTCGCGCGGCGTTGCGATGAAGGTGGGGATGCGGCTTGAGGGAGTTTCGCCGCGGTTCCTGCGGATCAATGGACGCTGGCAGGACCACGAGCGATGGGCGATCACGTCTGAGGAATTGAAGCTGGCGCAGCGTTCGGGCGGGGCCGCGGCGAAATTGCTGCGTCGGAAGTCCGAATGACGTCGGCGCGGGCGGGTGCCCGCGGCTCGCACGTTAAACACTGTGAACGCGGTCATTTGATTGCTCACACCGTTTCGGCTTGCACTGGAGAATGGTCATGCAAACGCAGATGTTCACGCTGGCGGCGATCTCGCTCTGGATCTCTGGCTGTGGTCTTGTCGGCACGGCCGACTTCAAGGCGACCAAGACAATTACGCTGGCGCACGCCGCGGGGAAGCCGATCGACGTGCAGACGGAGAATGGATCGGTCGAGGTGCGGCAGGGGGGCACGGAGGTTTCGGTGACGGCCAGCCTTCGCGCGACCACGCAGGCACGGCTGGACGAGATGGCGGTGACGCTCGAGCGAACGGAGGACGGGACGCTGCGCGTGGTGCCGGTCTGGCCGCAGGGCGGCCGCACGGGCAACGAGGGGTGCTCGATCGTGCTGACGCTGCCGGACATGAGCGGGGCGACGATCGGCACGACCAACGGGTCGATCAGCGTGGATGGGCCCGCCGGTGCTGTCCGGGCTCGCTCCGCGAACGGGAAGATCACGCTCGCGGGTGTCCGGAGCGTTGACGCCGAGACCAGCAACGGGAGCATCACGATTGCGCTCGCGGCGGACGCGACCGGGCCGGTCCGGGCCGACACCTCGAATGGTCAGGTGTGGCTCGCCTTGGGGAAGGCGTTCGTTGGCCAGCTGACGGCGTCGACGAGCAATGGCTCCATCTCGGATAAGAGTGGGCTGGCGACGCGCACCCAGAAGATCAGGTCCACTCGCGGGATCTTTGACTTTGGCGGCGTCTCGCTGCCGGCTTCGTCGCTTGAGACCAGCAACGGGAGCATCACGATCACGGCGGTGCCGTGATGCTGCTCGACTAGGCGGCCTTGCGGCGTGGCTTCGGCGCGGGCGCCGCGGTGCGGGGCTTGGAGCTGGACTTTGTGCGGGACTTTGCGCGGGTTCTCTGGCGTTTGGGCTTGGTCACGCCCACTGGCTCGGGCTGGGCGGGCTCTTGCGTAGACTGGGCCTGCGCGAGGGGTGCGGCGTCGGCTCTTGGCGCTGTGGCCTGGGCGCCGGGCTGGGCTGTCTCTGGCTGGGGCGCCACGAAGGAGAGGACCGGCGGCGAGAAGAGATTGACGACTTCGAGCATCAGGCGATGGTCCTGATCGCGCCCGACGAGGAGGCCGCTGTAGCGAAGATCGTCACGCAGATCGTCGGCGATGTAGCGGATCTTGTCGTTCGGGAGTGTTGCGAGCAAGAGTCCGACACCCGCGGCGACGCGGCCGAGCGTGGTGCACTGACCGTCATCCGCTGAGAGTTCGGCTATGACGAAGATCTGCTGGTCGGCGTTGATGGCGGGGTTGCTGCTTGCGCGGATCAGATCGCGGGCGTGTGTGAGTGCTTCGAAGCCGCCGATATCGTCGAGCGTTGCGAACCGGACGGCGGCGAGCCGGAACCAGGACTCGGCTTCGCTGGGGGCGTTTCGCGCGGCGGCCTCGGCGAAGCGGCGGCGGCGATCGTCTTCGAGGCGATCATCGGCGGTGGCGGCCCAGGAGCCGACGATGCGGCCCGCCGCGGCGTTGAGGGAGGAGATGGAGTGGTCGCCGGATCCGGAGGATGCGTCGAGGACTTCGGCCAAACGCCACATCGCGTTCCACGCGGCGCGGTCGCGCGCTACGTCGCCGTCGCGCCGACGATCGGCGGGCACGCGGCCGGCGAGACGGTCCGTGAGATCGGTTCGGGCTTCGGATCGAGCTAGAACACAGGCGGCTTCGATCAACGCGCGGAAGAGTCGGGTCTGGTCTTCGGTCCTTGGCTCGCCGGGGCAGGAGATGCGTGCGCAGTCGAGGCGCGGCGAGAAGAGCGCGGGATAGGAGAGCGGGCGCGGCGTGCCCCAGTCAAACCAAGCGGCATCGCGACCGGGAGACTCTCGCAGGATTACTTCCGGGCTGCCATCGGCGCTGGTGCCGACGACTGCATCGAAGCCACGCTTGCCGAGAAGATCGAGGTGACGTTCGAGCGTGCCGACCTGGACCCACTCGACGTTAAAGCATCCATCGGCCTCGGGCAGCCGCCGCGCCCAGGCGGCGCGAGTTGTGACGGCGACGCGGAGTGGTTTGGCGGGCCACTGGCTTGAGGCAACCCAACCGGCGAGGAGGTCGTCGCTGGCGTTGGCGTCGCAGAGGACGACGCCCGCGGCATTTCCAAGGCGATCCAGCGCGTGTGCCGCGAGGCTCAGTGTGCGGACAGAGGACTTGGCGAGCCAGAGCGAGCACTGGCGCAGCGGGCTTCTCGGCCAAGGCTCACCGAGTGTGGCGTCTGGTCCGAGTACCGGCCGGAGAGCTTGGGGCGTGGTGGGCATGCGCCCCTTGATTCGGCGCGAGCGTGATGCGTATTGACGAGTGTTGGAATCGTCGGGCGAAGGGAGAAGTCCTGCGGGACGGGTGTGGCGCGCGTGCGGCGCATGTGGGCGCGGCCGACGGCCCCGGGCCCTAGAACACGCGCGGGTCGGGGAGGCCTTGGATCACCCGCGGAAGAACTTGGCGACGCTTCGAATGACGACCGCGCGGCCCATGGCGGCGATGGCCTCGGTGAGGGGGATGTGCTTGGGGCAGACCTTGACGCAGTTCTGGGCGTTGCCGCAGTCCGAGACGCCGCCGGGGCCCATGAGGACTTCGAGGCGATCGTTCTTGAGCTGCTTGCCGGTCTCGTGCTGGTTGAAGAGCTGGACCTGGCCGATGGTCGAGGCGCCGATGAAGGCGGTGTCCCAGTCGGCCTTGTTCTCTTCAAGGTTGAACTGCGGGCAGGCTTCGAGGCAGCAGCCGCAGGTCATGCAGGTGGCGAGGGTGTAGTGCTGTTCCTGGCTGGCGGGGGTTTCCTTTGGGCCAGCGCCGAGGTCGTAGGTTCCGTCGATGGGAACCCATGCCTTGACGCGCTTGAGGTTGTGGAACATGCGCTCACGATCGACCCAGAGGTCGCGGACGACGGGGAACTTGCTCATGGGTTCGAGCGTGATGATGTCGCCTTCGGCTGGCGCGTAGTCGTCGAGGAGGCAGGAGCATGACTGACGCGCCATGCCGTTGATGACCATGGTGCAAGAGCCGCAGACTTCTTCGAGGCAGCCGCTGTCATAGACGATTGGTGTGGTGCGCTGGTTGGAGGTGGTGACAGGGTTTGCGGCGATGGACTGGAGGACGGAGATGACGTTGGAGCCGGTGGTGACGGTGACCTTAAACTCCTCCCAACGGCTGGGCTTGCCGGGGCCGTCGCAGCGCTTGATGCGCACGAGGATGGAGCGATCGGGCTTGGCGCGGCGGCGATTGGCGAGGCGCTCGTCGGCGATGGGATTGCGGGCTGGGGCAAAGCCAGAGATGATGGTGCTAATCATGATTCGAGATTCCCGTACATCTTGAGAAACTTGAGGGTGGGAGTGGAGGTGCGGCGGGGCTTGTGGACTTCATCGACGAGCCGCGTGAAGGGAGCGCGGAGCTTGGTTGGGAGCTTGGCGGCGAAGTCTTTCTTGAGGGGAGTGACGCGGATGAGCTCGATGACGTCGGCGATGTCCTTGGCGCGACGTGTCTCTTCGAGGCCGACGATGAGCTTGCCACGGATGAGGTCGGCGAGGCCAATGACGCGAACACCCTTGATGGTGCTAAGCCGCTTGGGGGGCCGCCGAGCGCCTCGTCGGGAACCATGTGCCCGGCGACGCCGTCAAAGATGTGCTCGCGGCGGTCTGCACTCCACACGATGCCTGCGGCTTCGAGCTTCTTGTGCGTCTCCCAGAAGTTCGAGCTGTAGATGTTGATGTCGCCGGTGTATCGGGGCCAGCCGTGAAGTGCGACGGCGATCCCACCCACCGCGGGACAGCCGCTGATCTCGGTGACTCGGCGCGCAAGCACCAACATGGCCTCGATGCCCGGCGCGGGGCGATCGGAGGGAGGATGATCAGCCGAATTGGAAGCCGTTCGCTTGGCCATGAATTACAACTGTTCTTACGCCGCACCGACGGGGACGGGCTTTTCTGCCTTGTTCGCTGGAGCGTCGTCCTTCTTGCCGTAGGTGCGGGCGGTTGGGGCGATGAGTGATGCGTCGATGGGGACGAAATCGAGGGTGGTCTGTCCGGTTGCGGGGTCGTGCTTGGCGCGGCTGGTCTTCATGAAGTCCACGTCGTTGCGCTGGGTGAAGTCGGCGCGATAGTGGGCGCCGCGGCTCTCGCGGCGTTCGAGGGCGCCCAGCGCGAGAGCTCGCGCGAGCACGAGCATGTCGCCGACAGAGCGGGCGTAGCCGAGGGACTGGTTGGACCAGGCCGCGGCATCGGAGAGGACGGCCTTGGAGTAGCGATCCTGGAGCGTGTCGAGCTTTGCGAGACACTGCTTAAGGCGGCCCTCGGTCCTTACGACGGTGCAGGCGGCGGTCATTTCCTCGCCGAGCTCCTTGCCGATGGCGTAGGGGTTGGTGCTCGCGTCGTGATCGCCCTTGCCGACGGTGCCGAGGAGGCGCTCGACCTTGGCCTGCTCGGCCTTGGTATTGTCGTCGAAGAGGCTCTGCACGACGGTGCTGGATCCTGTGCTGGCCTTGGCGTTCTCGGTAACGTAGTTGACGACAGAGACGCCGCAGAAGAGGCCGTCGAAGATGCACGAGAGGAGGGCGTTGGCGCCGAGGCGGTTGGCGCCGTGGTAGGCGAAGTTGACCTCGCCGAAGGCGTAGAGGCCGTTGATGTTGGTCATCATGTTGTTGGGTGCGCCCAGCTCCATGCCCTGGCCGGTGGCGGAGCCGAGGGGCGCGGGGCTGCCGGACTTGTGCTTGGTTCGGGGCTGTTCTGGGTTGTAGCTGCCCTTGGTGAACTGGGTCCAGAGGCCTCCCATGGAATAGTGGACGGCGGGGAAGATGCGCATCGGGGTGACGCGCGGGTCGTCGCCGACGAACTTCTCGTAGATCTCGAGGATGCCGCCGAGCTTCTTGGTGAGGTACTCGGGGTCCTTGTGGGTGAGGTCCAGATAGACCTGGTTCTTGCCGTCAACACCGAGGCCGTCGCTGACGCAGATGCTGAAGATCTCTCGCGTTGCGATGTCACGCGGGACGAGGTTGCCGTACGCGGGGTAACGCTCTTCGAGGAAGTAGGAGCGGTCCTGCTCGGGGATGTCGCGTGGAGCGCGATGGTCGCCCTTGGTGCGTGGGACCCAGACGCGGCCGCCCTCGCCTCGGGCGGACTCGCTCATAAGGCGGAGCTTGTCGGCACCGGGGATGGCGGTTGGGTGGACCTGGATCATCTCTGCGTTGCCGTACCAGGCACCGGCCTGGAAGCAGCGGGCCGCGGCGGCGCCGGTGCAGATGACGCTCTGTGTGCTCTTACCAAAGATGAGGCCGTTGCCGCCGGTGGCCATGACGACCGCGTCGGCGCGGAAGGAGCGGATCTGCATGGTCCGCATGTCCTGAGCGACGATGCCGACGCAGCGGTTGCCCTCGATCACGGGGCGGAGGAACTCCCAGAACTCGTACTTGCTGACCTTGCCCTCGGCCTCGTAGCGGCGGGTCTGCTCGTCGAATGCGTAGAGGAGCTGCTGGCCGGTGGTGGCGCCGGCGAAGTGCGTGCGCTTGAAGAGGGAGCCTCCGAAGAGGCGGAGGTCGCGGTTGCCCTCGCCGGTGCGGTTGAAGGGGACGCCCATGCGGTCGAGGAGGTCGATGACGCGCGGGGCCATGTTGGCCATTTCAAGGACGGGGTGCTGATCGGCGAGGAAGTCGCCGCCGTAGATGGTCTCATCGAAGTGCTCGTACTCGCTGTAGCCTTGCTGGCGCGAGACTTCGTTGCAGGCGTTGATGCCGCCCTGGGCGCAGACGCTGTGGCTGCGCTTGACTGGGACGACGCTGAAGAGGTCAACGTCGAGGCCGGCTTCGGCGACGCGAACGCTGGCGGCGAGCCCCGCCAGACCGCCGCCGACCACGATGACACGCTGCTTGTTCATGTGTTGATTCCAGGAGACCCAAGGTTCATCTGAGTGCTGGGGGGGTTGACAGGTCCGGAACAGAGCAGGACTCAACTGATTTCGAACCATGAGTCCCGGCGGATGAGCGTTTGATGCGATGCGGGCTTTGGAGGGTGTGGTTTGAGCGCGATCAGGGGAGCGATGTGCCCGCAGTTCCATCGGCATTTGCTTCTTCGATCCGGAGGAGTTCAGTGTTGGAACCCTTGTCAAGGAGGCGTTGCTCGACGAGGCGCATCTCTTCCGGGGGCGTGATGAGCGCGCCGGCGAGGCTCATCCAGGCCATGGCCATGAGCGAGACGCCCAGGCCAGCGCACACGACACCCCACCGCTTCTGCGATGTTGCGGAGATGGTGAGGCCCCAGGTGATGGCGGCGGTCCAGAGGCCATTGGCGAAGTGATAGACGCTTGCGGTGATGCCGACGAAGTAGAAGAGGCTGACGAGGATACCCCCGAGCGTGAAGACGGTGTCACTTCCGCGCAGGGCCGCTGCGAGCGTGCTGGCGGCGTAGTCGGCGCTCCAGACGGTGCCGCCGGGGACGAGGAAGGACCAGCCCCAGCGGAGCGTGGCGACGTGGTAGAAGATGTAGAAGATGGCGATGTAGCCGGTGATGCGCTGGAGGGTGTAGCGCCAGTTGTCCTGATAGGAGTAGCCGGCGGTGTTGCCCTTGCCGCTGCGGGCGTAGTAGACGCCGAGGATGGAGTGGAAGGCGATGCTGAACCAGAGGACGAGCTCGATGAGGAGCAGGTGCGGGATCTGGTTGTTGATCCACTGGACTTCCTTCCAGAAGTAGTGGACGCCGCCGCTGATCAGGCCTTCGCCCGGCGCCTCGCCTCGCAGACCGAACTTGCCCCAGATGAGGCTGCTGTTGGTAGTGAGGTGGGCGATCAGGAAGACGCCGATGGGCACGATGCCCGTCAGCGAGTGGAGGCGGCGCAGCAGGAAGTAGTTCTTGTCGAGAAAGCCCTTGAGCGACGCGGGCTGAGGCTGGTTCGTCACGCGGCATGACCCCAATCGAGCAGCGACCCGGCCTTGGGCAACCGCCGAGGCGGTCGAGGCGTGCTCCGTTTGCATGATAGATCGGATGAAGCGGCTGCGTCGATTCGGACCGGACTTGGATTCGCGGCGGGTTGCTGGTTGCTGGAGGCCGTGTTCAGGGGAAGGGTCGGTTATCCGCCCAAGATTCCGCCAACGCCGGGCATGGCTCCTGACGCGCGAACGACGCCGGGCGCGCCTGCACCGGGTCCGCCCATCTGGCGGACCTTGCCCTCCTTGACGGCCTTGGCGACCATCTGCGAGGTCTCGACGAAAGCGGTGCGGAGTTCGCCTGTAAGCTTGGTGATGAGCTGCTGCTCGGCTTCGTCGAGGTTGCCCTTGGTCTTGGCCTCGATCACGCCGAGCATGTCGATGTGGAGGCGTGCGTACTCGAGGGAGACGACGGCCTGGCCGGTCTGGGGGTCGGGATAGAAGCCCATGTACATCAAGGCCTGCGAGGCGAGCATCGAAACGACGTCCTGGAAGCCGACTTCCTCGCGCTCGCCGGGGGTGTTGAGATCGGCCCCGGGCGCTGCTACGCCGGGCGCGGCGGGAGCGGGCTTGGTATCGACCTTCTGGGAAAGTCGCTC
>JBBQGR010000051.1:0-10359 GCA_038323185.1 Phycisphaerales bacterium
CTTTCATCCCTCGCCGCCGCCCGGCCCGATATCGTTGTTCGTGCGACCACGCTCCGGCACCATCCTGCTCGCGATTCTGGCGTTCGCGACATTCGCGGCGGTCTATGTGATAAATCGCGCGCGCGAGGTCGCCGCGACGACCGAGGCGTTGGCGGTCGCCGCCGCGACCGCCGCAGAGCGTGTTGATCCGATCCAGGTCTTGTCGCTCACGCGCTCGATGAAGCTCGTGACAGTCGAGGTGGTGTCGAGCATCACGGTGAAGCGCGCCGACGACTCATGGCGAGGCGACATCGAGGCGAGCGTGAAGACGCCCGTGCGACTGCACTACGGCATCGACCTCTCGAAGCTTCGACCCGAGTCCATCGCGATCGGATCGCCGATTGGTGGCGTCGGAGTCCTCGTGGTGCGCGTGCCGCGCCCCGCGCGGCTCGCGGCGGAGATCATCGCGGGCGAAGAGGTCACGAGCGTCGATGTCGGCTGGGCTCGAACACGCTCACGCGCGGGCGAGTACTACCTCGGCCTCGCGCGCCGAGACCTGCCCGAAGAACTGCAGAAGCTAACGCTCTCGCCGACGCAGCAGGCGCAGGTCGAGAGAGAAAGCCTGGAGCGCGTGCACGAACTCATCACGCAGATCGTCGGCGGAAACATCAAGGTGGTGGTGGGGTATGAGTAGGAAGGGAGGCACTTGGCACTGGGGGAGGAGAAGAGAGGCAACTGGAAGTTGTGGTTCGGCATTCGGGAAAGCGCGGCGGACGCGAGTTTAGAGTTCGTGCATCACGAATGCCAGATTCCGCTTTGCACACTTCCGCTGATAAGTGCGTCGCTATTCCCCCAGTCCCCAGTCCTCAGTCCACTCCCTTCTCATGCCAACCGCCTTCTCTCTTCTCTGGTCCCTCCTCCGCATCGCACTCGCGGCGTTTCTCGTCTGGGTGCTCACGGTCGATGGCGCTGCGCGCCTTGGGCGAATGGCGCTCATGCAGCTCCCGGACTTCGAGTACGCAGCGGAAGTCGCGGCTCTTCGCGCTCAGGGGCGCTTCGGCGAGGCGCTCATGGTCGCCGATGCAGGCCTCACGCACATCGAGGGTTCTCAGCGCGAGGCGATCCTCAAGGAGAAGTCTCTCGTCGAAGAGTCGCAGGGGAGTTGGCTGCGGCGCGTGAAGGATGTTGGCCTCGGCGCGGTCACCGGCGGCGGCGACACGCTCGAAGCCATCGGCGGCGCGATCGCGGCAGACTTCTTCGTCGTCGGCGACATCCGCGACCTCGTGATCCAGGGATCCAACGCAACGATGGGCGAAGAGACCGACCCGGTCATCATCGCGCTCTCCGCCGCGGGCCTCGTGACGACGCTCGCGCCGCAGGTGGATTGGGTGCCGTCGTTCCTCAAGACAGCGCGGCGTGCGAGCCTACTCACAGATCGCCTCGCGGACGCGCTCATGGGCCTGGTCAACGGTCGCCAGTGGGACAAGATGCAGGCCGCGTTCGCGGATGTCGCGAAGCTCTCTGAGAAGGCCTCGCCGGGCGGCGCGATGCGCCTCATGAAACACGCGGACAGTCCCGAGGACATCGCCCGCCTCGCGGCGTTCGCTCATCGCCACCCCACCGGCGCCTTCGCGCTGCACATGAACGGCGAGCGCGGCGTGCAAGCACTTCGCGCCACCAAGGCGAGCACCAACGCCGCCCGCGCCATCGCCGAGATCACAACAGCCGAGCGCACGCTCATCGCCGCGGCCAAGAAGGGACCGGCCGGCGCACGGTTCCTCTCCACACCAATGGGCAAGGCCATGCTGCGCCCTCACCCGCTCGTGGGCATTCTCAAAACCTTCTATCGCGGCAACGCCGAGAGCCTCGTCACATCGCTCATGGACCGCCTCGGCCCCAGCGCATGGTGGCTCCTGCCCGCAGCATGGGCGTGGCTTGTGGTGGAGATCACGCTACTCGCCAAACGCGTGACGAGATTCAAGCGCGGCGGCAAGCACGAGCGCCTGTCGAGCACGCCCCGCCGCGCAGCGTGATCCCTTCCCGGGTAGCCCGGCGGTCCCCGCCGGTTCTTCCAACACATTGGGCACGATCCGTGCGCACAAACACGATTTAGACACGTTCTGTGCGCACAACCGCGCAGGCGCTGTCGCCGCTTCGCCGGAATCTCAAAGTTTTTCTTACGCCTGCATTTCTCGTGCTGATCATCGCCTCGCGCCCGTGCGCGTGACGCGTTTGTGCGCACAGCGGCGGGCGCGACCAGTGAGTGTATAGGGACGCTGCTTTTCGCTGCCAGAGGCCACCGGCCAACGCCGCGAGATCGAAGCAAAAGCCCCCTGTGCGTCCCCGTTCTCCCTCACTGGAGCAAGCCCATGGCAGTCCCGATCAGCAACGCCTTTGCAGACGCCCGCCTCGATGAGGCAACACTCACGCTCGCCCTGCGCGAGCACACGCTCGGAGCGGTCCCCCGCCTCGAGCGACTCTGGGCGTACTACCGCAATCCGCAAACGCCGATCGGGACTGCCCGGGCCGGGGCACACAGTGCTGGCGCACACGCTGCCACACGCCGCTATCACCAGGCACAGGAGTGCGGCCTGCCCCCACGCATCACCGGCGCGCCCGGCCTCGCCCCCGCGCTCCTCGACGATCGCGCCGTCTCACGCCGCGAGAAGGTCATCGAGAACGATATCGCCTGGCGCATCAGCTCCATGGTCGACTTCCTCCTTGGCAAGCCCGTCACCATCCTCTCGCTCGCTCGCGACTCTGCGCTGCGCGACGCGCTCACGCGGTTCTTGGACCGCCTCTTCGAGCACTCCGGCGGCATCGCGCTCCTGCAGGACATGGCCCTCCTCGGCCACGTCTACGGCCACGTTGATCTCATCCTGCGCGCGGACGGACCCGCGCTCCGCACCCTCGCCCGCGCCATGAAGCCGCAGCGCGCGACGAACGCCGACGATCCCGACACCGCCTCCGATCAGCTCGCCCTCGAAGAGACCCTCGACGCCGCGGCACGCCTGATGCGCATCGAAGTCATTGAGCCGCGGCGGGGCGTCGCGATCCTCGACCCGCGCGACTATCGCGAGATCACCGCGTACGCCATCCAGACCGCCACGCGCGCTACCAGCACCGCGCCGCAGGCGTGCGACGACACCACTGCCATCGCGCGGCTGCGCAGCGCACTCGGCTTCGTCGCCGAGCAACCAGGTCGCCGCGCCGCCAGCAACACCATCACCACCATCACCGAAGTCATCTCCGCACACGCTTGGCACATCTACGAGGACGGCGTCCGCGTGCACGAGTCCGTGCCGCCAACGCAGGGCACGATCCCCGTCGTCCACATCCAGAATATCGCCCAGCCCTTCATGTATGAGGGCCAGGGTGAGGTCGAGCCGCTGATCCCGCTGCAGGACGAGCTCAACACACGCCTCTCCGATCGTGCCGCACGCGTCACGATGCAGAGCTTCCGCATGTACCTTGCCAAGGGCATCGACGGTTTCGCCAACGCCGCCGTCGGCCCCGGCCAGGTCTGGATCACCGACAACCCCGACGCCAGCATCGCCGAGTTTGGCGGCGACCGCGCGTGTCCCGGCGAAGAGTCGCACATCCGCGAGATCCGCGAGGCCCTCGACAAGGCCTCGGGCGTGCCGCCAATCGCCGCAGGCGTGGTGCAGGCACGCATCGGCAACCTCTCCTCGGCCAACGCGCTTCGCATCACGCTCATGGGCGTGCTCGCCAAGACCGCACGCAAGCGAGTTTCTTACGGCCGCGGCATCGGCCAGCTCTGCCGCCTCGCACTCACCGCGCTCGACGCCACCGGCATCGTCGGCATCAGCGACGGCGATCGCGCTGTGCGCCTGACCTGGCCCGACCCGCTGCCAGAGGACCTGCGCGAGCAGGCCTTGGCCGCGAGCATCAAGAAGGACCTGGGCGTCCCCGACGAGCGTCTGCTCGCCGAGCTCGGATACCAGCCGACGGATCCGGGCCTCACGGGCTGAGGAGCAGCAACGCGGCGGCGTGGCGGAGTGATCAAGTGATCAAGTGATCAAGCGGTCAAGTGATCAAGCGGTCAAGTGGTCAAAGCAGCGTGCCTCACGCTGATGTTCAGTGTGGTTCATTTCACAAGGAGGTTTCTCGATGAGTACTGAGTCCGTTCATTCCGATGTGGCAGAAGTGGTGTCCGAGGCGGCGAGTGCCGCGGCGTCCGCGAGTGCCGCGCCACTCGCGGAGCGTGCCACGCTCGACGCCCAGCGAGCCGAACTGATCCGCGAGCGCGACGAGTTGCGCGAGGCTCGCGATCAACTCGCCAAGGCGCAGTCGCAACTCGATCAAGACCGAGCGGCACTCAGCGAGGCCGAACGCAAGTCACGCGCCGAGCCAGCCACCCAGCCCCTCCGCCTCACGCGCGGCGCCGCCATGGCGCCACTCTCCAACACCAACAACAGCCGCGCCACGCCAGACCTCGTCCAGCTCGCTCGCGAAGCCCGCGAAACCGGCGACAAGACCGCGCTCGTCCACTACCTTCGCGCCCGAAGAGCCTGATCGCAAGCCCCAGGCCCCAGACCCCTTGTCTTCGTTCCCTGTCTCACGTTTCGCTCTGCTCCGCCCTCCGCGCTTTGCATCTCTCTCCCCTAGTGACCAGTGCCAAGTGCCTTCCTCAATTCGCTTTCGAAAGGACCCACATGAGCTTCACCGGAAAGGCCACCTTCAACGCCGGCGCCGACCTCCCCGAGATCATGGAAGACGTCTCCGACGTCATCGGCATCGTCAGCCCCTTCGAGACACCGCTGCTGGACCATCTCGGCGACGCCAAGCGTCCCGCGATGAGCACCATGCACGAGTGGCTCGAGGACACGCTGCTCCCCAACACCGACACCATCAACCAGACGGTCTTTACGCCCAACGGCCAGGACGCAACCTCCGTCACCGTCGTCAACGGCTCGCGCTTCCAGATCGGCGATCTCCTCCGACCCGGCAACGCGCCCGAGGTCATCCAGGTGACTGCCGTCAGCACCAACACGCTCACCGTCGTGCGTCGCTACGGCTCGACGGCCGCGAGCACGCTCGTCAACGGCCAGCGCCTCACGATCCTCGGCAACGCCGCGCTGGAAGGTGCCGATGCCTCGCTCGTCCGCTTCACCAACCGAACGCGCCGCGCCAACTACACACAGATCTTCGCCGCCAGCGTCGAAGTCAGCGGCACGATGCAGGCCGTGCGAGCCCACGCCGTCCGCGACGAGCTCGACTTCCAGAAGCAAGAGCGCATGCGCGAGCTGCTGCGCGATCTTGAGAACTGCGTCATCAACGGTGCCGCACCCGCCGCAAGCCCGCAAGGCTCCAGCACCATCCGCCGATCCATGAACGGCATCGTCCGCCAGATCGCCACCAACCAGTTCGTCCCCGGCCAGTCCGGCTTCCCCAGCGGCGGCGGCGCGGGCGCCGACCTCTCAGAGAACCTAGTCAACGCCGCGATGCGATTTGCCTGGGAGCAGAGCCAGGGCCGCATCGACACCATCGTCGTCGGCGGCTTTCAGAAGCGCCGCATCAATCAGTTCGTCGCCAGCACCGCACGCCACTACACACCCGGCCAGACGCGCCTGGGCGAGCTTGTCAGCATCTACGAGAGCGACTTCGGCACCGCCCGCGTCGTCGTCTCGCGCTGGATGCCCGCCGACACCGTGCTCCTCCTGGACTCCTCACGCGTCCAGGTCATGCCCCTCCAGGGCCGCAGCTTCCACTTCAAGCCCCTCGCCACCACCGGCGACTTCACCAGCGGCCAGGTCGTCGGCGAATACACCCTCGAGTTCAAAAACGAGAGCGCCCACGCGCTGATCAGGGGGCTGTCGACGGTGTGATGCGGTAAGGCATGCAGGCAGGCAGGGAGAAGGGAGGCAGCGAGGCAGCGAGGCAGACATGCGGTGGGCCGTGCCTTTGTCACCGTGCCTCTCGCTTCTCTCTCTCTTCTCACATCAAGCCCCAGGAGGAACTCGGCGCGGGGCCAGCGCCCCGCGCCGGGATTGGTTCAGCAGGCATTCGGAAACGAGGCATTCGCGAGCAGGCATTCGGCATGAGGAATCCACTTCGCAGTGTTGCGGTGGCCGTACGGCTCTCACAAATGCCCACTCAACAATGCCAAATGCCACTCTTCTCTGCCCCCAGTGCCCAGTCCCCAATCCCCAGTCTCTTCCTCTTCGGAGCTTCAAATGCCCACCACCGACCGTGATCTCATCCTGCTCGAACCCGCCCTCTTTCGCGACCACGCCTGGCTTGGCCAACGCCTCGTGCACGGGAGCGCGTCCATCACCGGCGGCGTCGCCACATTCTCCCTTTTCACGCCCGACCTCGTCTCCGCACGCGTCCAGCCCGGCCACATCCTCATGCACGACGGCGTCCCATTCGAGATCATCGAGGTCTTCGGCATCGACGAGGCCCAGGTCGCCCCCATCTCGCCTCGCGGCGGTCCATCTCCCAAGCCGCCGCAGCGCAACCAAGCGCCCGCATTCATCGCCACCTTCTCGCCGCAGATCCAGCTCGCCCATCACGCGGCCCTGCGCCGCTTCGGAATCGAGCCCGGCGTCGGCACGCCAAGCGAGCAGCAGATCACCAACCTCGACGCGCTGAGCAGCCTCGAAGCAATGATGGCGCTCGAGATCATCTTCGCCGCCGCGGCAACGCCCGGCCCCACCAACGCGCTCCTGCTCGAAAAGTCCGAGTGGTACCGCCGCCGAGCCGCGGCGGAACGCCAGCACATCCATCTCCAGCTCGATCTTGACAACGACGGCCACCCCGACGCAAAGCGAAGCAGCACCACCATCCCGCTCGCAAGAGGATGAGGCCAGCCAGAGGCATTCGTCAACTAGGCATTCGTGGTTAGGCATTCGGCATTCGTATAAGCCAATCAAATCCAGGCCTCATCTCCCAACGCCTTCCCGAATGCCAATGCCTATCTCCACCGCTCTTCCTCCTCCCCCAATGCCCAGTCCCCAATCCCCAGTCTCTTCTTCCTACTGCCAAGTGCCTAATCCCTAGTGCCTACCACCATGCTCACACTCACCCCCACCAGCGTCACCTTCGCCACCAAGCCCCTGAGCGACATCGCGCGCATCGCCATCGACCGCCGCGCCATCAAGCTCACAATTGAGTGGTCCGATCTCGGCCGCCACGCGACCTTCGCGGATGTGCCCGAGCAGGAAGTCCGCGTGCGCATCGAGCAGACGCCCGCCCCTACGGACCTCAAAGGCCCAAGGCCCGGCGACCTCGGCGAGCTCATCTTTCTTGCCGCCCCAAACCGCGGCGGCGTCCAACGCACCCGCGTCACGCTCCTGGCCGTCGTCACCAGCATCAAGCACGACCTCGACCCCACCGGCCCCGGCAAACGAACCCTCGAACTCATCGCCCTCTCCACCAACGGAACCACCGACCCAGTGCAGGTGGAGGAGGAATAAGAAGCCTCGCTCTTCCTCCGCGCCCCCGTGCCCAATCCCCAATCCCAAATCCCTTCGAGCATCCAATGTCATCATTCAAAACCCTCCCCCTCTTCTCCTCCGGCCCGCACCGCTTCGCCACGCTGCGACAGGGCCATCTCGTCACGCCCGACTTCTTCAACTCCGGCTTCGGCGGCGGCAGCACGCCCCAGGGCCTCTATGACCTCACCATCACCGTGACCGGCCGCCTCATTGCGCAGACCGAGCCCGGCCTGCGCGCGCTGCGCGACGCCATCACCAACCAGCTCGAAGAAGTCCCAACCCCCGGCTCCCTCATCGACGAGCACGGCCACGAATACGAAGACATGAAGCTCGTCGGCTACCAGGAGGACCCCGCCATCGACCGAGGCAGGGTCCGCAGCGTGCGCTACGTCGCAACGTTCATGAGGACGTAGGGGCAGAGAGCGAGGCAGCGATGAAGCGAGGCCGCGAAGCAGTGAAGAGCTGGCAACAGACTTCAGATCGCTCTGTCCATTCACGAATGCCGAACCACAAGTGCCTGTTCCCCTCGATGCTTCGATGCCTCATGCCTCATGCCTTCTTCAAGCCAAAGAGGCACGTTGGTCAGCGATTCTGAACTCGTCAAAGCCAACCAAGACCAAGCCACTCGGCTCACTGCCTTCCTTCTTCTCCCCCGTGCCCAGTCCCCGATCCCCACTCCCTTCGCTCCGGAGCCCCCATGGACCCCAATACCCTCGCCGCCACCCTCACCCAGTTCGGAGTCGCTGGCCTCATCGGTTGGATGTGGCTCAGCGAACGCCGCGCCGCGGCGGAGCGCGACCGTCACCTCGCTCAGGCCCACGAGCGCATCGCGCAGGATCGTGTCGCGATGAACGCAGTCCTCGAAGCCCTGCGCGACAACACACGCGTGCTGGGAGGCGTCGAATCCACGCTGCGGGGACTGGCGTCGGACCTTGGTCGGTTTCATCGGGGCCAGCGTGACCAGCGTGATCAGCGTGCCTCACGCGACTCACGCGCCATGCGCACGCACCCCGAGTCTCTTTACGCCGAGCGAGATGCGCTCTCACGCAGCGCAGCCGACCGCACAAAGTCCGAGACCGAGCGGAAGCCCGCCGCCTGAGCCGCGTTCTCAAGCCTGAACCGCTCATCCGCCGTGAGCCGCAGGTTCAGTTGTTGATCGCGCTTGGCCTCGCGCGCGAGAGAGGGAGGCCTCTGCCCGGCCTCGAGCATCGTTGCGATCCCGCAAGCCGTGGCCTCCAGCGTGCTCGCGATGCAAGCCGCGATTGTCTAGCCATCGCTCATCCCAAAGGGCAACTCGACCGTGCGACCAAGAAACCCAACCTCAGGGTCAGGAGTGGTCAGGAGTGATCAGGAGTGATCAGGAGTGATCAGGAGTTGACACGTGCTTGCGAGTTCCTTCGCCTTGGACCACACCACCGCTCCGAAGTTACCTGTTGCGCAATCGCGTGCCGCCGATCCAGCGGATCGCGGCGTCGACCTGCCGGACGTAGACCGGCTTGACCCTGCCACGAAGGACCGAGATGACGATCGTCGGGCCGCCGACTCGGGTGAAGACTTTGTGCGAGCCTTTACCTTCGCGGTGTTTCCAGCCATGTTATTCAAGCTTCCTTCGAACCTCGGAAAACCGAACTTCAGAGGGCATCCGGAGAATCTCCGCTCAATCACCGGCGCGAGCACGCCGCGTACGGGAGTCGCCCTGGTCGCAGCCGCTGGCCCGCGCCGGTCGATGACCCTTGGACGACTTGCGGGGCGCAGGACGATCACGAAGTACAGCAAATGCTACGCCCGAGTGCAATCCCAGATCAAAGGACCGACGAGGACCGCCGGGCTATCCAGAGGCCTCCGAGTCCCGAGCGTCGTCTCACGCCCCCGCCAGCAGGTCCTTCATCCGTGCGTGGTTCTGCCGGTCGCGCTCGTCGCTGATGTTCGTCAGCTCGTCGGCCTGGTGGTCCGCGTGATAGCTGCTCCGCACCAGCGGCCCGCTCTCCACCACCTTGAACCCGCGTGCCAGACCCTCGGTCTGGAAGACCTTGAATTGCTCGGGAGTCACCCAGCGATCAATCGGAAGATGGTTGCGCGTGGGCTGAAGATACTGCCCGATCGTGAGGATGTCGCACGAAGGAGGAGTGGTCGAGTGGTTGAGTGGCGAAGTGGTCGAGTGTCCGGAGCGGCCCGAGTCGGTGGTCTTCTCACCCACTTGACCACCCGACCACTCAACCACTCGACCACTTCCCGCGGCGACTCTCGTTGCCGCCTGAACATCCAGCATCAGCGCCAGCACTTCCTCGTCCTTCTCGCCGATGCCGACCATGATCCCTGTCTTGGCCACCAGCCCCTGCTCCTTCACGCGCCGCAGCAGCTCCAGCGAGCGATCAAACTTCGCGCTGGGTCGCACCGCCGGGTACATGCGTCGCACGGTCTCGAGGTTGTGGTTGATGATGTGCGGCCGCGCATCAATCACCATCTGCAGCGCGCCCCAGTTGCCCTCAAAGTCCGGGATCAGCACCTCGATCGACATCCCCGGGCACGCGTCGCGCGCCCGCACGATCGTCTCGGCCCAGATCGAGGCGCCCCCGTCCGCCAGCTCGTCGCGATTGACGCTCGTGATCACGATGTGCTTCAGCCGCGCATGCTCCCACATCAGGCGCAGCGACTCGGCCACACGCCGCGGCTCGTCCTTGTCCAGCACCGGCGGCCGCCCCGTCTTGACGTTGCAGAATCCGCACGCGCGCGTGCACGTATCGCCCAGAATCATGATGGTCGCGACGCCTCGGCTCCAGCACTCGCCCAGGTTCGGGCAGTTGGCCTCCTCGCAGACCGTGTGCACCCTGTTCTCGCTCAGCACCTTCTTGAGGCGCTGGTACTCCTCGCCGCCAGGCACCTTCGCGCGCAGCCACTCAGGCTTGCGCTTGAGGGAAAG
>JBBQGR010000052.1:0-10077 GCA_038323185.1 Phycisphaerales bacterium
GCCCACCGCGCGTGCGATGGCGTCGCGCCGCGGCGCATCCTCCGCGAGCCCGGGCGCCTGCGCCAGCGCGAGCGCGACGATCGCGGTCCCTCCGACGCGGTATCCAACGGGAATCTGCCGCTCCACGCGGTAGACGCCCTCATACGCCCACTGCACGCCGGGCCCATCACCCGCGAGTGGTTCCTGCATCGAGAGGAGCAGCGGAACTCCCTCGCGCACCGCCGCGGCGAGCATTTCCTGCGAGACCGGCGGCAGCGACGACGCGCGAATCGCTGGCGCTGGCGGCGCATCTTGCTGCGCGAGCACGCTGGCCGGAATGGAAACGTGCATCGCACAAGCCGCGAGCACCATCCGCGTGCAGAAAGTCTTCTTCATGCGTGAGAGACTACCGCGCGGAACTGGCCTGCGCCGATTGGTCGGGCCGTGCCTGAGTCTTTGCGACGCCAGGCCCGGAATTTGCCGCGCTCGTCGTCGCAACTTCGGCGCTCTCAGCGCCGGACGCAGGCCCAGTGAGGAGCGGGAAGCTGAGCGTGAAGGCGGTGCCACGTCCCGACTCGCTCACGACCCGGACCCGGCCATGATGCGCTTCCACCAGCCGCCGCGTGGTCGGCAGGCCCAGGCCCGATCCGCCAGCCTTGGTCGTGAAGTACGGCTGAAAGATCCGCGGCAGCACGTCGGCCGCGATCCCCGGACCCGTATCGATCACCTCAAGCGTCGCCCAGCGACAAGCATCCGGCTCGGCCACCTCACGCACGCGCAGGATCAGTTCGCCCTTCATCCCCACAGCATTCGTGTCGGTGGGGTTGTGCTGTGTCGGCGCGGTCATGGCCTGCACCGCGTTCAGGATCAGATTGAGAACGGCTTGCTTCACGAGCGCGGCGTCGACGTTCGCCCGAACGGGCTCGCTCGCGAGATCAAGCCGCACACGCACGCCCTGACGCTGCGCCTGCGGCGTATAGAAATCCGCAAGCTCATCCACGAGCTGGTTCAGATCCGCGGGCTTCTGATCAAGGCGCACTTCGCCAGCGTACGTGAGGAAGTCGGTCAGGATGCCGCGGAGTCGCTCGACCTCGCGGCGAAGCGAGGCGACGCGGCGCGTGAGGCGCTGGCGCTCGTCCGCTGGCGCGGCACGATCTGATGGAAGATCGTCGATTGCCTCGGAAAGAAGCTGCGCGTTGAGGCCGATGGTCGAGAGCGGGTTCTTGATCTCGTGGGCCAGGCCGCTGGTCATCGCGCCGATCTCGGCGAACCGCTCGGCGGACTGCGCCCGCTTCTCGGCATCGAGCGCTCGCGCGAGCGAGCGACGAATCTGCCAGCGCGCCAGAGCAGCGACGACGACTCCGCCAGCCACACTCCCCGCGATGAACCACAGCGTCCAATGCATGTCGAAGTATTGACAGCCCGCGCGGCCATCGCGGTGGCGTGTCGCACATCAGACCTTACGCGGCGACACCTTCGCAGAACGCTGCGTCGAGCGACGCGCCGAGAGCTACGTCGAGAGAAAGGTCGAGAGAAAGGTCGTAAGAAGACGCGGCGTCACGCGACAGGGCTCACGGCTTATCGGCGCGGTGAGCGCGTGTAGCCGCTGCGGACGGCGCCTTGTGCCAGACCTTGTGCCATACCTTGTGCCAGACCTTGTGCCAGACCTTGTCCGAGGCTCTGTGATGAGCCCGGCGACATGCCGGACGTGCCGGACGTGCCGGACATGCCGGACATGCCTTGAGCGAGTGGTACCTCGATCACGGCCTGACGCATCACGCGCGTTGCCTTCCAGCCCTTTTCACTCTTCGCGGCGTCGTACACCACGGATGAGCCATCTTTAAGCACGCGGAATCCGCCGCCCTGGATCACGCTGAAGTGGACGAAGATGTCCTGCCCTTCTGGCCCCACGATGAACCCGAACCCCTTTCGAGGATCGAACCACTTCACCACACCTTCGAGGCCCTCGATCGTCGCCAGCGGCGTTTGATCGTCCATGGCAAAGTCTCCCGAGCAATGTGGAACGCGCGAGACGGCCCCCACGGCCTTTCCTTGCGTCCCACCCAAGCCCACTCTGGCCCTAGATCAGGGCCCGCGTCGCGGCATGAAACAGATCCGCGAAGCGCCCAACTTATCATGAATGTTTAGAATCGGTCAAGTCAAGTCGCAAGACTTTTCGGAACTTGGTCATAAAGCAGAGCGGGACAGGCGGATAGCCGCCTGTCCCGCCCTTGGATTCGATGATTTCAACGGGTTTTGAACCCTAACCGACAGTCCCCTGTTTAGGGGACGTGTGCACTGTGGATGTAAGCTCAGTCGCCCGTGCTGCGAAACTCACCTTCGCTTGGCAGATTAGTTCTGCTTGGCCTTGGCCTCTTCGATCATGACGGCCTTGCGGCTGAGCTTGATGCGGCCCTGATCGTCGACCTGGATGACCTTGACCTTGACGAGGTCGCCCATCTTGACCACGTCGGTGACGCTCTTGACGTAGCCGTCGGCGAGCTCGGAGATGTGGCACATGCCGTCGGTGCCGGGGGCGAGCTCGATGAACGCGCCGAAGTCCTTCATCGAGACGACCTTTCCGGTGTAGATCTGTCCGACCTTGACCTCTTCGCAGAGGGCCTCGATCTCACCCTTGGCGCCCTCGAGGGACTCGCCATCGGCGCTGGCGATCTGGACCTTGCCGTCGTCCTCGACGTCGATCGTGACGTTCCAGCGCTCCTGCAGGCCGCGGATCATCTTGCCGCCGGGGCCGATGAGCTTGCCGATTTTCTCGGGGTCGATCTGGATGGTGACAAGGCGCGGTGCGTAGGTAGAGATCTCGGTGCGCGAGGCCGGAATGATCTGGTCCATCACGTCGATGATCTCGATGCGGCCGACGCGGGCCTGCTCGAGGATGCGCTCGACCTGAGCGAGCGTGAGGCCGCGGGTCTTGAGATCGAGCTGGATGCCGGTGATCCCCTCGCGCGTGCCGGAGACCTTGAAGTCCATGTCGCCGAAGTAGTCTTCCTCGCCGATGATGTCGGTGACGAAGAGTTCGTTCTGGTCGTTGTCGTCAGAGAAGCGACCGACAGAGATGCCCGCGCAGTGGCCGCGGATGGGGACGCCCGCGTCCATGAGGGCCAGCGAACCGCCGCAGACCGAGGCCATGGAAGACGAGCCGTTGGACTCGGTGATGTCGCTGACGATGCGGATGGTGTATGGGAACTGGTCCGGCGTGGGAAGGATCGCGAGCAGCGAACGCTCGGCGAGTGCGCCGTGGCCGATCTCGCGCCGGCCCGGGCCGGTGATGCGCTTGACCTCGCCTGTGGAAAAGGGCGGGAAGTTGTAGTGGAGCGTGAACTTCTTGCTGTACTCGGGGATGAGGCCGTCGATGATCTGCTCATCCTTGCCGGTGCCGAGCGTGACGGAGCAGAGCGACTGCGTCTCGCCGCGCTGGAAGAGGGACGAGCCGTGAGTGCGCTGGAAGACGCCGACCGAGCCGGCGATGGGGCGGATCTCGGTTGCCTTGCGGCCGTCCGCGCGGGCACCCTTCTCAACGATCAGGCGACGGGTGAGCTGCTCCTCGAGGCGCGAGAGGGCCATCTTGGCCATCGAGCGCTCCTTCTTGCTCAGGTCGGCGTCCTTGACGTTGCCCTCGAGGCGCGGGACAAAGTGCGTGTCGAGGATGGTCTTGAAGAGGGCCGAGACCTTCTCGTTGCGCTCCTTCTTGCCCTTGATCTGGCGGACGGTGAGGAGATCGGCCTCGGTCAGCTTGCGAACCTTCTCTGTGATCTCGGGGGTCGGCAGGTGACGCTCGCCAGCGACCTTCGCTCGCGCGGCCTTGGCGGAGAGCTCGGCAATCAGTGCCAGCGTCTCGCCGACCTGCTCGAAGCCGAACTTGAGTGCGCCCAGGACGCCAGCCTCGTCGATCTCGGCGGCGCCGACCTCGATCATGTTCAGCCCGTCCTTGTGGCCCGCGACGACCACGTCCATGTCGGAGTAGTCCATCTGCGAGACGGTCGGGTTGACGATGTACTGAGGGCCGCTGTCGGTGTGGATGCGGCCGACGCGGACCGTGGCGGTCGGGCCCTCAAAGGGGATGTCCGAGAGGGCCAGGGCCGCGGAAGCGGCCGTGCCCGCGAGCACGTCGGTGTCGTTCTCGCCGTCGTGGCTCATGACGAAGACCTGGATCAGCACCTCGTCGAGAAAGCCATCCGGGAAGAGCGGACGGATCGGGCGATCGATCATCCGCATCGTGAGGGTTTCCTTCTCGTTGGGAGCACCCTCGCGCTTGCGGAAGCCGCCGGGGAACTTGCCCGCGGCGGAGGTCTTCTCGCGGTAGTCCACCGTCAGGGGGAAAAAGTCGATGCCCTCGCGCGGGTTCGCACGCACAACGGCCGCGAGCACAGAGCTGCCGCCGTAGTGGGCGATCACGGTTGCGCCAGCCTGGCGGCCGACGACGCCCGTCTCGAAGGTCAGCGTCCGTCCGCCGATCTCACGCTGCACGCGGATCAGGGTCTTGGTGTGGTCGATCAGGTTTGCCATGGAGTGGATCCTTTCAGGAACTGCCGCACCCAACGGGGATCGCGCCGAAACGCCGGAACTGAGCGGCGTGAACGCAAAGCCAAAGGGGAAACGGAGCACGCCTTGCCCGACGCCAACATCGAGGAGGGGGCGGGGGCTCGTGCGTGCGAGGCTTGGGAGAGCCCGGTTCCAAGGATCCGAAGAAGGCAGAAGGCAGGACCAAGGCCGGGAGCTTGCCCATGGTCAATGAAGACCACACGCGATCGCTCAACCGAGCTTCGAGCTGCCCACTGCCCCCCGTTCGTCCCATGGAGGTCCGGGATGCACCGCACCGAAAACGAAACGGCCCGGGGCGGTGCGTCCCGGGCCGTCTTCGATGATTTCGATTACTTGCGGAGGCCGAGCTTCGCGATCAGCGTCTGGTAGTCGCCGGGGTTGGTCCGGGCAAGGTACCGCAGCAGACGATTGCGGCGACCAACCTTCAGGAGCAGCCCGCGGCGGCTGTGATTGTCCTTCTGGTGGCCCTTGAGATGCTCGGCAATCGCCACGATCTCTGCGGTGAGCATCGAGATCTGGACCTCGGGCGAGCCCGTGTCCGTGGTGTGGCGCTGGTTGCTAGTAACGACCGTCTTGCGTTCTTCGACGAGGAGTGCCATGCTGGGGTACCTACCTATTCCCTACTTGCGTGTGTTTGTGAAGCCAAGGATAGGCGGCCGAAATGGGGAAGGAAAGGCGAGGAAGAAAGTGGCGAAGTGGCGAAGTGGCAGAGTGGCGAAGCAAAAGACTTGTGGTTGTTGCTCTGTTCGCCGTTCTCGCCTCTTGGTCCCCCACTTTGCCACTTTGCCACTTCTCGCTTCGAGCGGCCTACCATCTTGGCCCAACCCCGAGGTGATTAGTGAAGAACGGCATCCATCCCACGTACTATCCCAACTGCAAGGTCTACCACAACGGCCAGGTCGTCATGACCGTCGGCGCAACGGTTCCCGAGATGCATGTTGAGGTTTGGTCCGGTTCGCACCCCTTCTTCACCGGCAAGCAGACCTTTGTCGACTCGGCTGGCCGCGTTGAGAAGTTCCAGCGCAAGTTCCAGGGCAACTACTTCAAGAAGGCCGAGCCCAAGGCCGACGCGAAGCAGGCCGACGCTCCCGGCGCGTAAGTCGCCTCTGCGCGGCACGATCCTCATCTCAAAGTCAGCAATGCACCGTCGCCGGTCTTCGGCCGCGGTGCGTTGTGTCGTTTTGTGCTGAACGTGGCGAGAGCAGGCGAAATCCGCGCACGCCGCGAGCAGTTAGCGAGGTGCGGGAATTGCTCGTGATTCTGTGGTCACACGGCACGAAGGTGGCCGTCATGCTCCATCATGCCACGACCACGGCCCTATGGCCGAACTGCTCGGGCCGGGTCTTGATGAAGCCGAACCAGACAAGCAGGAAGACCGGGAACGTCGCGCCGAGCACGATGCCGAAGATCATCCCGCCGATCTGCTGGGCCTTGATCTGGGTTGGGTTCTTATAGCCCGCAGCGAAGGGGCTGTCGGGATTCTCCGCCGCCCACTTCGCCATCGCCGCACCTTGCTGGAACTGGAAGTAGACCGAGTTGCAGACGACGAGGAGCGAAGCGACGGCGTACACAAAGAAGAGGATCCGGCTGGATGGATTCCGCCGGAGGCACATGATCCCCGAGGTGAGGAGGAAGATCCCCATGAGCGTGCCGACTACGAGCTGCGCGAGCATGCCGAGGCTCATCTGCATGGCAGGGGGGAGCGGGCCCTGAGTCGTGGGCATGATCGCAGGCAGCACGGCAACGGATCCGACCGCGCAGACGCCGCAAACCGTTCCCAGCGCCGCCCACGCAATCGAGAGCCATCCAATCACCAGCGGCCACGCTGGCGGCTTGTCCGCAAACTCAAACTGGTTTGGATCAAAGCTGCTGGGCGGGAACTGGGTCATGTTGGTGCTCCTGACGTCTGTCTGTGTTCGGAGAAGGCCAAGGCGCGTGTCGAGACGCGTGCCAGACCGAGTGCCAGAGCAAGTATCGCAGACTTTCGCCACCAATGCGAGCGCGTACCTACGCGGCCGCCGCCGCCGCGTAACGCCAGTTCTCGCCACGCTCGGCTGCCGCGTGCCGCAACCTGTCAGTACGTGTCATGATTGAGTTCCGTCACACGCTCGCGAGGAATCGCAGGTCGTTGGTGTAGAGCAGCCGGATGTCGGGGATCTTGTACTTGCCCATCGCCAGGCGCTCGACGCCGAAACCAAACGCAAAGCCGGTCCAGGCCTCGGGGTCCACGCCGCAGGCCTCGAAGACGGCTGGGTCCACCATGCCGCAGCCGCCGAGCTCTATCCATCGCGGCTCGGCATCGGGCGTGAGACGCACCAGAATCTCAAACTGGGCTGAGGGCTCGGTGAAGGGGTAGAACGTCGGCGTGAAACGGATCTGTGCCCCCTCGCCGAAGTACGCGCGCGTGAACTGGAAGAGCACACTCTTGAGATCCGCCATGGAGAGGTTGCGATCAACCGCGAGCCCTTCGATCTGGTGGAACATGAACGAGTGCGTGGCATCAACCGTGTCAGGTCGATAGACGCGGCCTGGTGAGACGATGCGAATCGGGCCCGCGAAGTTCCCGCCGCCGCGCCGGACGGCCTCCTCCATCACCCGCACCTGCACCGTGCTCGTCTGCGAACGCAGCATGCGCGGCTGCGCGACCTTGGCCGGATCATCAACGTAGAAGTTGTCCGCGGGATCGCGCGCGGGGTGGCCGTGCGGGATGTTGAGCTTGACGAAGTTGTGGTCGTCGTCCTCCAGCTCGGGGCCTTCTGCGACCTCGAATCCCATCCGCGCAAAGACGTCCACAAGCTCGGCCCGCACGCGCGAGAGCACGTGGCGCTTGCCCAGCGTCTGCGTCATCATCGTGCCGGGCTCAGTCACGTCGATGCGTTCAGAGACATCAACCGTCGTGCCCGCGCCCAGCGCCGCTTTGCGCTCGGCCATCGCGGCCTCAAGCGTGGTCCGCGCCGTGTTGAGCGCCGCACCAAACGCTGGCCGCCCTTGCTTTGCCACATCCTTCAGCCCGCCGAGCATGGTCTTCAGCTCGCCGCTGTTGCCCAGGTACGCGCTCTTCCAGGCATCGAGCGCCTCGGACGTGCCCGAGGCCGCGAGCTCTGCCGTCGCTCGGGCGACCAGCGCCTCGATCCGCTGCACCTGATTGGAATCACCATCGTTTGCCATGGCGAAGACCGTAGGGACCGCTCGCTTCGCGCGGCTACCGTGCCCGCGAACGAGCCAACCGCGAGCCAGCCCATGTCACCTACCCCACCAAAGCCTCCCGCATCACTGCCGCCGCTGCCACGCAAGACCGCAAAGCAGCGAGCGCGAGCCGAGCTGCTCCTCACCGCACTTCGAGAGCACTATCCAGACGCGCACTGCGAGCTCAACTTCTCGAATCCGCACGAGCTGCTGATTGCCACGATCCTCTCGGCTCAGGCAACCGACGTCGGCGTCAACAAGGCCACCCCCGCGCTCTTCGCACGCTTCCAAACTCTCGCTGACTACGCCAACGCGACACCCGCCGAGATCGAGCCTTATATCCGCACCATCGGCCTCTTCAGGAACAAGGCCCGCAGCATCCACGAGGCGATGAAGGCCCTGGTTGATCGCTACGGAGGGCAGGTGCCCGGCACGATGGCCGACCTCCTCACCCTCCGAGGAGTCGCACGCAAGACCGCCAACGTCGTCCTCGGCAACGCGTTCAAGATCAACGACGGCTTCGTCGTCGACACGCACGTTGATCGCCTGTCAGGGCGACTTGGCCTGCGGCCCAAGGGCGCGACGGTCCAGATCATCGAGCGCCACCTCATGGCCCTCTTCTCGCGCGAGGCCTGGTGCGATGTCTCGCACATGCTGATCTTCCACGGCCGCCGCGCATGCAAAGCGCGCATGGACGCGTGCAGCGATCACCCCATCTGCAAGAAGTTTGGCCAGTGCTGCGAGCTTGAGCGCGAGAACGGAGACTGAGCGCGGCCGCGCGTCGGCGGCACTCAGTTCAGGACAAACATGCTCGGCGGGAATCGAACCTGCAACCTTCGGCTTCGGAGGCCGACGCTCTATCCAGTTGAGCTACGAGCACAGCAAGCGGCATGATATCCCGGCGAACAGCTCCAGGGCGGGAGTCTTTTTGCTCGCGCGTGATGCCACGGCACTGCCTGCCGCAAAGCCTTTTTGATCATGAACATCTCGCCGCTTCGTGGCCCACTCTGCCCCACAGCCGCATCTACCCTCCAACCTCACGGCCCCACCGCTCTTGCCGCACGGACGCGAACCTACCCATGCACACCAGCCCATCGCCCGCCGACGCCTCACCCCTGTTGCACGTAAATGCGCCCGTTTCGACGCCCGTCGCCTCGACGCTCCTCTTCACCGCGATCAACTCCGCCGCGGGCGTCGCGACCTCGGGCATCTACTACCTCACCGATCAGACGTACGGCTTCACTCGCACGGAGAACTACGCCCTCGGCGTCGTCATCGGCGTGACGTACATCGCCGGCGCGCTGGGCGCTGGCCCCGCGCTGCGCATGCTCCGCCGCATCGCGCCAGCAACCTCAACCCGCGCGGTGCTCGTCGCGGTCATGATCGCGATGGGGCTCCTCTGCCTCATCCCGATCCTCGCGATGAGGCTGTTACCCGCACCCTCGCCCGGCACGCGCCCCGACGCGTGGCCCATCTGGCTCTTCGTCACGCTCTACAGCCCGATCACCGGCGTGCTCTGGCCGATCGTCGAAAGCTACGTCAGTGGTGGCAAGCGCGGGCATGTGCTCCGGCGCATCATCGGCTGGTGGAACGTCACCTGGTCTGGCTCACTCGTCGTCTCCACCGTCGCGCTCGCGCCCTTCGTCAAGGGTGCCGCGGCAGAAGCCATCGCGGCCATCACGCTCGCCCATCTCGTGGGCATCGCGCTTCTCGCAACCTTCGCGCGTGAGCCTCAGGCCCACCTGCACGATGACGCCCACACCGTCCCGCCCGTCTTCTCCAAACTCCTCGTCACGTTCCGCATGCTCCTGCCGATGAGCTACCTGGTCTCGACGGCGCTCACGCCCTTCCTGCCGAGCCAGTTTGCGCGGCTTGGCATCGCCGCCAACCTCTTCACCGTCTTCGGCTCGGTCTGGCTCCTCTCTCGCGTCGCGTGCTTCCTGATGATGCAGCAGTCCTCGCAGTGGCACGGTCGCTGGTGGCCCGCGATCGCGGCACCTATCGTCCTGCTCCTGGGCTTTGGCCTCTGCGTGCTGGCGCACCTGGTGCCGGGGTTTGGCGCGGGGCTGATCGTGCTTGGCCTCATCTGCTTCGGGCTCGGCATGGCCGCGATCTACTGCGGCGCGATCTACTACGCGATGGAGGTCGGATCCGCGGAGGTCGATGCTGGCGGCGCTCACGAGGCCCTCATCGGCGTCGGCTACACCGCCGGCCCTCTCTGCGGCCTCGCGGCCGGAGCCCTCGTCACCTTCGGCCTCGTTTCCGAGTCCGCCCTCGAGCCCGTCCTCCTCGCGACCGTCGGCGGCATCGCGGTCCTGGTCGCCATCGCCACCGCCCGGCGCGTTGCGA
>JBBQGR010000053.1:0-10051 GCA_038323185.1 Phycisphaerales bacterium
CTCTTCACCAAGGGTGCCGCCGGTGCGGGCAAATCCGCCGCCGCACTCCCCACCTCCGGCAAGCTCAGCCAGGGCGCGGGACAACTCAGTGTCGCCGAGATGCAGTGGTCACGCTCGCAGGGCCTGCGCTCCTTCGCCGAAATGCTGACGACGCTCGCCAAGATCGAGCCCGCCCTCCCCGGTCGCGCCGACTTCGCAAGCAAGGCCGCGACCGCGAAGGAAGAAGAAAAGAATTCGCTCGAGGCCGCCACCGCCGCGCTCGAGTCCGCGCAGGCCGCCTTCGCTGGCGTACGTGCGCAGGGCCCCGCCAAGGAGCGCCTCGATCAGGTCGCGGCACTCATCGGCCAGTCCGTCGAAGTGACCAAGGGCGCCTCGATGGACCTCGCCTCCACGTTCGGCTTCCAGCGCCAGACCCTCGTCGGCGGCACCGCCGCCGCCGCGCCCGCCGCAACGACCGAGGCCCAGGTCCGCGCCACCCTCGCCCGCCTCATCGAGGCCTCCGCCGCCAGCGACGCCGCCGCAGTCGATTCGATGACCCACATCCCAGACGCCAACCTCCGCAAGCTCTCCACCGCACAGAACGTCCTCGACAAGGCCTTCCGCGACAAGTTCCAGACCAGCCTCGCCGACGCGCTCAAGAGCAACCCCATGGGTGCCATGCTCGCTGGCGGCATGGGCGGCGGCCTCGGCGGCCTGGGCGCAGGTGTCACCGCCGACTCCTTCCAAATCACCGTGGTCGACGAGAACAACGCGACCGTCGCGATCCCCGGCTCACCAATGCCCATGCCCATGAAGAAGATGGACGGCCAGTGGAAGGTCGTCGTGGACATGGGCGGCATGGTCCCGCCCCAGATGCTCCAAGTCTTCGGCAAGCTCGCCAGCGTCATGGAGTCCCAGACGGCCAAAGTCACCAATGGTGACTACGCCGACGCCGACGCCGCGGCCAGCGCGATCGTCGCCGAGCTCATGCCCCTGCTCCAGGGCATGATGGGCGGCGGCGGCTAAGCCCGTCGCTCGCGGCGAATCATCACGCCGCACGCGGCGATCGCCAGGGTCGCCGAGCTCGCAGTGGTAGGAACGTGCAGCCCCATCCCCGCCGAGACCGTGAACTTCAGCGTCTCATCGCTGCCGCTCGCCGCCGGACGCGTGGCCGTCACTCGCGCCGCAAGTGTCCAGGCGTGCTGCGATAGATCCGTGTCGGCCGAGACACGCTGCGACCATGTGCCGTTCGCCGCGTCATAAGGCTCGCGCGTGGAAGGCCAGACGAACCCCGGCACAAGCAAGCCGCCACCCGGGCTGAGCGTCGCGCTCGAGAAGAAAAGGTTGGAGAAATCCAGCACCGAGCCCGAGAGCGACGCGCGTGCGTCGATCGCCCGTGTGTTGAACGATGCCCCGGGCGATGTGCCCGCGATCGTCGCGGCGGACGTCAAGCCAGCAAACGCGTTGCTCCCCCAGTACAGACCACTGGTCGCGTGCGTCGAAGTCATCGTGAACGTGAACCCCTCGCCCGGAGTGTTCGTGATCAGGATGTCGAACTCGCGCCCCGAAAGCTGTTTCGTGTTACCGAGCCCCGCCGAGATGAAATTGCCCGATGAGGTCCCACCGCCCCGGTCCAGCAACATGTCGAAGTTGGTGTTCGAGACCCGATACTTGAAGCCCGCCACGCTCGTCGACATCGGCGAGGTGAACGCCGACGCATCGTTCATGTACACCATCGCCGCCAACGAGCCCGATGCTGGCAGACACGCCCCCAGCGCGCCGCACGCAAATGTGACCCTGCGACTTCAGACGTGACCCTCGCGCGAGGAAGTTCTCATGGACACGCCTTGGCAAACAGCCGCGCGGCGTGCCACCAACCCAGCCCGCCGCTTCCGACCCAGCCCCAGCACGCACCCGGCGATCGCGAGCACGCCCGTGCCCGCGGTCCCTGGAACGTCGATGCCCGCGATCGCAGAATCAGTGAACTTCAGCGATTCATCCATCGTAACGCGGAGCGCAAACACCCGCGCCGTCAGCATCCATGGATCGCCCGAGAGCTTCGCACCAGACATGTCGCCCATTCCAGCCCCAATCCGCTTGATCCACGCATCGTCGGCTCCGTCATAGAGGCCACGCATCGATGCAAGAATGAGCGAATCCATCAGCGCTCTATCTTCCAAACCAAGCGTCGGACTCTTCATGGCCACGCTCGTGAAGGACAACCTCCAGATGTCCAGCGGTGATCGCACATCAAAGAAGAGGCCTTTGGACATGTCGGGCGACTCGAGCAACTTCGACACATCCATCACATCCATCACGCTTGTCGCGATCAATGCCGCCGCGACCACTTCCTTAATCTCCGAGCGCCGCCACTCTGTGCTTCCCGACATCGCCAGCGTGAGACCCTCCTCAGGTGCATGCGTGATCGTCAGATCAAACGCGACGGGCGCATCCTGCTTCTCGTTTTCAAGGCTCGCCAAGACGAACTCACGCAGCTTCGCGCCGCCATCCTTGTCGAGCAAGAAGAAGTCGCCGGAATCAGCGCCCCAGTTCTGCAACGCCGCGGCGTTGATCGTGTACGTCATGTCGGCCCGGGCGACGGATGCCTGCAAAACTGCCGCCATACCGCACAGCGTCATGACGTTGTGGCGTCCGAGAAAGTATCCACGCGCGAATAGTGCCATGCTGCGATGATGAGAATCAAAGACAGCCACGGCCCTGAATCGTGACGGTCGGTGCTACGCAATTGTCCAACTGTGCTGGCAACGCCCTTATGAGACGGTTACGCAGTGCTCGACAGCCTCACGGCAGCGTGTAAAACCCGCCGCCCATGTCCTTGATCTTCCCTTGGGTGGCCAGCTCGCGCCACATCGCGCGCGGGAAGTCGTTGGGCGGAAGGATCCCCATCCCCTCGGTCTTCTTGCCGGAAGTCATCGGCCGCGACGCGCCAAGCTTCGACTCATGATCAAGCCTTGTCAGCTTCAGCCGCTTCTTGAACGCGCCCAGCGCGCGCTTGAGCTCATCTTCAGTGAACGAAGGCGTGGCAGGTGGCGGCGGAACCGGTGGAACCGAAGCATCAGACATCGCAATCTCCTCTTCGCATCAGCTCACGTGAACACCCCGAAGGCTCGCAAGAACCACCGCAGCACGCGCCAGGTCGCCCAACCTCAACAGCCGCGAAGACACTCAAGACCAGACCCGCACAACTCAACCGTCTGGCGCCTCTCAACTCCGCTCTGGCCGCCGCTCACGGCCTCACCCCAGCGTCCGCCGCCCAAAGTCGATCTTCATCGCCTGCTTCGCAAGGTACAGCGTCTCCTCCGCCGTCGCGTTGGCCTTTTTGACGCCCGCGCGGATGATGTCGATCACGGCGTCATCCCCGCCCGGCTTCTCGAACTCGGCGCGTCGCGTCCGCATCGGCGCCAGCAGCTCGTTGATGGCGCTGCCAACCTCGGCCTTGACGTGCCCGTCCATCATCTCGCCCTTCACGTACCGCTCGCGCACTTCCGCGTTCTTCGCCGGGTCCGTCACGAACGCGTCAACAAAAGCAAAGAGCGTCCCCGTCGAAAGGTTCGGCACGTTGCCCGCATCCCGCGTCGGGTTGAGCAGCTTGTTGACCTTCTTCTGGACGTCCTTCTCGGTGTCGCTCAGGAAGATCGCATTGCCCAGACTCTTGGACATCTTCTGCTTGCCATCGGTCCCTGGCAAACGCGCGATGCGGCCAATGAGCGCCCTGGGAATCGGGAAGACGCCGCCCGCCTTCACGTAGTCCGCGTCCTCGGTCCGGTTCGGCACGCCGCAGTAGAGCTGGTTGAACTTACGCGCCGCCTTGCGGCACATCTCAATGTGCGGCTCCTGATCCTCACCCACCGGCACAAGTTCCGGCCGGAACGCGAGAATGTCGGCGCACTGCCCGACCGCGTACATCGGGAATCCAAACGAGTAAGAGTCCTTCAGCCCCTTGGTCTCGAGCTCATGGATGAGCGTCGGATTGCCCATCACATCGTTGAACGACAGCAGCATCGCAAGGAACCACGTCAGCTCCGCGATCGCGGGCACCTCGGTCTGCAGCACGATCGTCGAGCGATTGGGATCGATCCCCGCCGCGAGCCAGTCCTTCACGATCTCGATCGTGTCCTGGCGAATGTCCGCGGGCTTGTCGGCGCGCGTCGTGAACGCGTGCATGTTCGCAAGCAGGAAGTAGCAGTCGTACGAATCCTGCAGCGCCACCCGCCGCTCCACCGACCCAACCCAGTGGCCAAGGTGCAGCCGCCCAGTCGGAGTGTCACCGGTCAAAATCCGCGGCTTGTTGAAAGAAGTAGGCATTGGAGCAAAGGGTAGCGGGGAAGAAGCCAAGCTGCGATGTGAGGGCAGGCAAGCAGGCAGAAGAAACACCCCGCAAGTACCACGATCACTACCGAGCTCTGGCGAGAATGGTCGTGTTCTTCGGCTTCCCCCCGCGCCTCACACACTCTCGAAGATCGTCTTCCGAATCAAACGCCACCTCGATCGACCGCTCGATCCGCACGATGCGATCAACGTCCGCGCCACCACACCACGCGCCGTGCTCCGCCCCTGCATGCCTGCATGCCTACTTCAGTATCTCCGCATGCTGCTTCCACAATCGCTCCAACCGGTCCCCCATCCCACCCGCCGCGGGCAGGTGCACGCCGCAGGCCACAAGCAAGTCCACCAGCCCCTCATAGTCACTCACGCCGATGAACTCGCGCTCGATCGTGGGCCTCGTCGTGTTCGTCCCCGCCTGCACCGCCGCGAGGTCCCCCATGTTGTGGTAGTTGCCCAGCGGCAGGCACACGCACGTCGCCTCAAGCCCGCTGTGAAAGAAGACGCTCGCCTCGCACGCGCCCCCCGCCATCAGCTTCCTCTGCCACTTCCAAGCTGGCAACGCGCTGGCCTTCTGCGCCGCCGTCACCGTCGAGGCCCCGCCCGCGACCTGCTCCGCGCGGGCCGCGATCGCATCCGTCAGCGTCGGTGAAAAAACACTCAGCCGATCTCCCACACGCACGATCGGCCCGCCGCCGATCGGGCTCTCCGCGAACGAGCGGCTGTTCTCCAGCGCCATCACGCGCGCATCCGCCGGGATCGTGCCGTGCTTCACCGCCGCGATAGCCCCGATGAACCCGATCTCCTCCGCACGCGTCAGCAGCACCCGCACATCCTGGCGCAGCTCGCCGCGCGCCGCGATCGCGCGCAGCACATCAAACGCCGCCAGTGCCGCCGCCACCGCCGCGAGATCATCGCACGCCAGCGTATGAAAGTTCCCGTCCTTCACCTCAGCCCGAGGCAGGTCCCACACGCCAACATCCCCCAGCGCGTGATGCATCGTCGAGCCGCTCGCAAGCTCGACCAGATAGTGCTTGAACGCTGGCCCCTGCAAGGACTCGGTGATCGTCCCCTTCACCACCTCGTCGCGCGCGTTGTAGACCGCAACCTTCGCCTCCTTGAAGTAGTCGTCCATCGCGCCGCCACGAAACGAAAGCTCCAGCGTGCTTGGCGACACAATCCGCTCCACAACAAACGCCGGATGATCAAGGTGCCCCGTGAAGTAGACCGGCCGCGATCCCGCCGCCACCCTCGCCAGCGAGAGCGTGATGTTCCCCGAAGGATCCCGCGACAGTACCACATCCGAGCGTTCGCTCGCCCACCGCTCCACCCAACGAATCACCCGCCACTCCTTCCCCGAGGCGGTCGGAAGCTGCGTCAGCTCACCCAGCCACCGAAGATGGACCTTGCGCTGGTCGAGTGTCAGGGCAGCCAGGGCAGTCAGGGCAACAATCGGTGACGCGGTCTCGTGGCTCATGGATGCTCGCATGCTTGGAAGTAATCGCCAGACCCTGCTCTCAGCGTAGATCTTGCGGCTCTGGCGGATCAGGAGAAAGAACCCGCTCAACGATCGTGATCAAAGTCGGAATGTGGCGCGTCGCGTTAGGCCACACGATCGTGTCGTCGATCTGGTCGTACTCGTGCGCAAGCCTATGGCGTGCTGGAATGATGCGGTCCCACGAGATCTCCCCAAGGGCCCACTGCCGTTCGCGCGAGACCCCACTTACGAACCCGGGCATATCGCGCACCGAGGCAATGTCCCGTCGTTCATCAGGCGGCATGCAGCATCCGCCTTGTTCGCAGCACCTCAGCACGAACGAACAGATTGCGCAGCGAATCTCGGCTCACCAGATCAACACGCCAGCCGAACAGGGCCTCAAGCTCGTCACGCATCGTGATCCACTCATCAATGCCCCAGAATGCGCCACCCTCGAAGTCGATCAGCACATCAACATCGCTCGCCGGGCCGAAGTCCTCGCGGAGCATCGACCCAAAGAGCGAGAGCTTCTTCGCACGCCAGCGAAGCGCAAAGTCCGCCAGTGCCGCGTCGAGCGATGAGGTGATCGTGACCTCCATGCCTCTTTATTTGAGCGCGATCCCCGCGCGGCGTTGGGGGGCCGACAGAGTTGATGCCATCCCGCGGGGCAGGCGTCCCGCTGACTCTTCACCAACCTGCTGCCGTTACTTCTTCCCCCTGTCCTCGCCTCTCCCTCTCTCTTCCTTTCCCTCCCTTCTCTTTTCCCCAGTCCAAGGGACTGAACTCCAGTAGCCGGGGCGTAAACGAGCAAGCGCAGCGAAGCGGCGACACCCTCGGAACGTCCGCCAATCTGCCGCAGGCCCAAGGCCTGCACGCATCTGCACGCCGCGCCGTCGAAACAAGAAGACACCAAAGAGCCCAAAGAACACGCCACGAAGTGGCCTGTTGCCCAAGCACGCTACTCAAGCCCGCCGCCCAAGCCCCGCCTACTTCAGCGCACTGAACAACGCGATCGCAAACACCAGCAGCGTCCCGTTGTGCAGCGCGTGCGCCGTGATCGGTCCGACCAGCGACGCGCGCCACTCACGCACGAACGCGAAGATGAACCCGATCGTGATCACCGGCAGCAGCAGCAGCGCGTCGTACCCGTGCATCATGCCAAAGACCAGCGCCGTGATCGGCGCCGCAAGCCACAGCGCCACGCGCGAACGAATGTGCCTGAAAAGTGCGCCGCGGAACACGATCTCTTCCGTCAGCGGAGCCCACACCGTCGCGAGCAGGAAGAACATCACCATCTCAAACGGCCCCGCAACACTCAGCAGATCCACGATCGGGTTCCCCGGCTGCTCCGGCGCCGCACCCTCCGGAACCGTGCTCAGCGCACCCTTTATCACCACAATCAAGACCGTGATGCCCATCGCTATCGCCAGCAGCGGCAGCCCCGCCAGATATCCCCAGATCCCAGCCCCAACCTCACGCCAGAAACCAAGCCCCGAGTGCAGCCCGATCTGCCGCCGATACTCCGTCCACGCCATCCCCCTCACCAGCGGCCAGAAGATCGACAGCAGCACCAACCACTGCAGCACCAGCGGCGCCGTCTGCACCCAGTGCGGCGGCGTGCCCCCGGCCGGTGTCATGACAATCGCCAGCGCCGTCACACCCAGCTTCAGCATCAGGAACGCAAGCACAAAGACCGCCGCCGTCTCGAGCCACACGCTCCCGCCCACCGCCGGCGCCACAAACGCGCGCCGCAACTGCCCCTGCGAGTACCTCACCAGCATCATGATCGAGGCGATCAACGAGCCGATGCACATCACCACGAGCACGACGCCAAACATCACAATCGCAAGCACAATTAGGCCGCCCCCGCGAACCAGCGAAGCCTTGCTCGGGTCAGAAGCCGGCAGCCCAAGCGCTCGCCCCAGCTTGCCGAACCAGCCATTGCGATCCACAAACGCATCAAGCCGCTCGGTCGAGAGATCCTCACGCTGGCCCTGGACCAGCAGTCGCGCCACCGCAAGGTCCTCATCAATCGCCGCGAGTCGCTCTGGATGCGCCTCAAGCTCGCCCGCGAGCCCATCAAGCCGCAAGACGCCCGCTGGCACGCCCGCAATCTCCGTTGCCGCGATCGCCGCCCACAACTTCTGCCGGTCCGACACCGCGTTCTGATCAATGTTCATCGCGAGCATCGCGCCCGGCTCACTCTCGCCAGCGCCCATGAAGTGCGCCACCCGCACCAGCATCTTCATCGCAATCACAAACGGATCCGCATCCGTTGGAGCCAGAGCGCTCGGCCGCGATGCGGCTGGTTCTGGCTCGACCTGCCCCGACCCAGATCCAGCCCCACCAGCCGCGGCCTCGCTCGCAGGCTCGCCGCCCCCAAACTGATTCATCACCACAACCGTGCACACGAACACGACCAGCGCCACCAGCGCAATCGTGCGCGCCAGCGGCGAGCCCGCGTCCGGCCCCTCAGGGTTCCGATACCACCACACCGTCTGACCCCGAGGCGTGGCATCAGACGAAAGCGGCCGCGGCGAATCTCCAGCAAAGGGCTCGTTCATGGCCAGATCATCGGCAACCCACACGAACGCGGCAAACCGAAAAGCGAAAAGCGAGCACGAGCACCAGCCTCCCCGCCCGTGTCCAAGCCCGCCCGATCTGCCCCGCGCCTCACGCGGCACGTTTGCTCGCGACACGTTTCTTCACTCCAACCACCACCCCGCCCGTCCCTACCATCCCCAGTGCTCGTACTCACCGTGCTCCAAGGGCCAGACAAAGGTCGCAAGTTTGAGCTGCCCGATCATGAGCCGCAGCTCATCGGGCGCTCCAGCGAAGCGTTGCCCATGATGGACAACGCCGTGTCGCGCCGCCACGCCGAACTCACGCCCGACGACGGCGTCTGGTACATCCGCGATCTCGAAAGCCAGAACGGCACCTACGTCAACGGCGTCCGACTCGAAGATCGCACGCGCCTAAGGCCCGGCGATCAGGTCCGCGTCGGCCAGACCCTCATGGTCTTCGGCGCCACCGACTCCACAGATCCCGATGTCGTCCGCGTCGTCGGCCCAAAGGTCATGGACGCCTCGATCGAGAAGGCCCTCCCAAGCGTCATGCCCACCGGCCTCTATCTCCCAGGCTCCAACGACGACTCGGTCATCCTCGCCGAGCCCGAGCCCCGCGCCGCCGCGGCCGACCACCTCCGCGTCATCTATCGCCTCACCACACTCCTCACCACCCGCATCACCGACGGCAACGACATGCTCAAGGGCGTGATGGACCTGGTCTTCGCCGAGTTCTCCCCCGAGCGCGGCTGCGTCCTCCTCATCCCCGAAGATGGCGGCGCACCAGCACCCATCGTCGTCAAGTACCGCGAGCCAGTCCTCGCCGATCCCGAGTCAGCTCACATCCACGTCTCACGCACCATCCTCCAGCACACGCTCACCAAGGGCGAGGGCGTCCTCAGCAGCAACGCCATGAACGACCCGCGCTTCGCCAGCGGCGACAGCGTCCAGCGCCTCCACATCAGGAGCGCCATCTGCTCCCCCATCCGCTTCCGCGAACGCACCTTCGGCGCCCTCTACATCGACAGCTCCATCGCCAACTACACCTTCACGCATGGCCAGCTCGCGCTGCTTAACGCCATCGGCCAGCACGTCGGCCTCGCGATGTCCAACCAGGAACTCTACAAGGACAAGCTCCAGAGCCAGCGCCTCGCCGCCATCGGCGAGACCGTCGCGACCCTCTCCCACTCCATCAAGAACATCCTCCAGGGCCTGCGAGGCGGCGCCGATGTCCTTGAAATGGGCCTCAAAAAGGACGACCTCAAGCTCGCCAAGGGCGGCTGGGGCATCCTCAACCGAAACCTCGACCGCATCATCTCCCTCACCATGAACATGCTCGCCTTCTCGAGGCAACGCAAGGCCGAGCCCGAACTCGTCCGCCTCTCCACGCTCCTCGAAGACTGCGCCAGCCTGCTGGAAGGCCAGTGCGCCACGCGCCAAGTCGCGCTCATCGTCGATGTCGAGGCAGAAATGCCGCCGGTCCCCCTCGACGCGCCGCTCCTCCACCAGGCCGTCATGAATCTCCTCACCAACGCCGTCGACGTCGTCGAGCAAGGCAATGGCGCCGTCACGCTCAAAGGCCTCTACCGCGCCGCGCGCCCAAGCACCAGCTCCAACCCAGCGCGCCCCGCCGAAGTCGAGATCGCCGTCATCGACAACGGCCCCGGCATCCCGCTCAGCAAACAGC
>JBBQGR010000054.1:0-10034 GCA_038323185.1 Phycisphaerales bacterium
CCCACCCCGAACCCGGCCAACGATGGCCGGGTTCGTTGCTTTGGAAACCAGATCCAGTCCCGCGACAGTCCTGCGTTTCGTTTTCCCGTTCTTTGCTTTTCCCGCCTTCCCCTAGTGCCCAGTGCCTAGTGCAAAGTGCCTTCCTCTTAAGGATACCCATGCCCATCATCACCCTTCCCGACGGCAAGACCAAGAGCTTCGACAAGCCCGTCAGCGGACTTGAAGTCGCCCAGTCCATCGGCGCTGGCCTCGCCAAGGCCGCGCTCGCCATCAAGGTTGATACCGGCTCGGGCGCGCTGGAAACCAAGGATCTCTCATTCGTCATCGATCGCGATGCGAAGGTCGCGCTCATCACCGCCGCCAAGCCCGGGCAGCCGACCAACCCCGAAGCGCTCACGCTCATGCGCCACTCCGCGGCACACGTCATGGCCGAAGCCATTCAGGACGTCGTCGGCAAGGACGTGCTGCTAGCCTATGGCCCCGCCACCGACACGGGCTTCTTCTACGACATGTTCGTGCCGGAGGGGAAGAAGCTCTCCAGCGACCTCTTCGACAAGATCAACACGCGCATCGCGGAGATCATCAAGGAAGATCGAGCGTTCACGCGCTATGAGCAGCCCACCACCGCTGGCCTCGACCGATTGAAGGATGAAGGCAACAAGTACAAAGTCGACAACGCCGAGCGCGCGATGGGAGTCGCCTCTTCCGTCTATCAGGGCCAGAAGGCCGCCTTTGCTGAGCCTTCCACTCGACCACTTGACCACTCGACCACTCAACCACTTTCCTTCTACGCTACCGGCACTCCCGGCACCAACTGGGAAGACCTCTGCCGCGGTCCGCACGTTCCATCCACCTCTCGCATCGGCGTTGCCATCGTCACTTCGCTCGCCTCCGCATACTGGCATGGTGATGAGAACTCAGACCGCCTCACGCGCGTCTACGGCACCGCCTTCGCCTCGCAGGCCGAGCTCGATGCGCATCTCAAACAGAAGGAAGAGGCCGCCAAGCGCGACCACCGAGTCATCGGGCGCGCTCTCCGCCTCTTTCACATCGACGAGACCGTCGGCCAAGGCCTCATCCTCTGGACCCCCAACGGCTCGGTTGTCCGGCGCGAGCTCCAGAACTTCATCGGCGCCGAGCTGAAGAAGCAAGGCTACACCGAGGTCTTCACGCCACACATCGGTTCGCTCGAGCTCTACAAGACCAGCGGCCACTTCCCCTACTACAAGGACTCGCAGTTCGCACCCATCATCGAGCGCAACGCGCTCGAAGAACTATCCAATTCCGGATGCACCTGCGCGGAGATGGTCCACCGCGTCGAGGGCGTCTCGGCGCGCCTCGCGGCGGGAATCAACGAGCGCACCCAGGCCCAGACCATCACCCCCGACCGCGTGCTCCCCGATGACAAGCTCATCGAAGGGTTCATGCTCAAGCCCATGAACTGCCCGCACCACGCCAAGATCTTCGCAAGCAGCCCCCACTCCTATCGCGACATGCCCGTCCGCCTCGCCGAGTTCGGCACGGTCTACCGCTGGGAGCAGTCGGGCGAGCTCAACGGCATGACGCGCGTGCGTGGCTTCACGCAGGACGACGCCCATCTCTTCTGCACCGAAGAGCAGATTCCCGCAGAGATCCAGGGATGCTTGTCGCTCGTCAAGATCATCTTCGCGACCCTGGGCATGAAGGACTACCGCGTGCGCGTGGGCCTGCGCGACCTCGACTCTACCAAGTACACCGGCACCAAGGAGAGCTGGGACAAGGCCGAGGCCGCGTGCCTCGAGGCGGCCCAGTCGCTGGGTGTCCCCTTCTCCAAGGAGCCCGGCGAGGCAGCCTTCTACGGGCCCAAGATCGACTTTGTCGTGAAGGATGTCATCGGCCGCGAGTGGCAGCTCGGCACCGTTCAGGTCGATTACCAGATGGGCAACCGCTTCGATCTATATTACATCGGTGCTGATAATAAGCACCATCGCCCCGTCGTCATCCATCGCGCACCCTTCGGCTCCATGGAGCGTTTCTGCGGCGTGCTCATCGAGCACTTCGCTGGCGCGTTCCCGACCTGGCTCAGCCCGCAGCAGGTCCGCATCCTGCCCATCAGCGAGAAGACCACCGACTACGCCGAGAAGGTCGCCGCGGCGCTGCGGGCCGCGGACGTCCGCGTCGGTCTCGACCTCTCCAACGACCGCATCCAGGCCAAGGTCAAGGTCGCCGCGGACGACAAGGTTCCCTACATGCTCATCGTCGGCCCACGCGACGCCGAGAACAACGCCGTGTCCGTGCGAGCACGCGGCACAGAAAAGGACCTCGGCGCGATGCCCCTGGACGCCTTTGTCGCGGCGATCAAGGCCGAGATCGCGGAGAAGCGCGCGGAGCTTGGCGTGAAGCCGTGAGCACGCGTGTGCCACGATCATTTCGGGCCTTGGCGAAATGATCGCGGTTCAGTGCCGCGACGACGCGGGGGCCACGATCATCATCCAAAGCGATGATGATTGTGGCACGGGTGCGAGCTCAGTGCGTCGCGGCCTTCTGCATGCCCGCGGTTCCGATGACTTCTTCCGCGTACTCGTTCATCGCGTCGCGCAGTTGCTCGAAGCTCTCCAGCACGTAGTAGATCGGCTGGAAGTGATGAATCTCAAAGTCCGTCTCGCAGATGCGGCGCATGTCGAAGGGCCGCCACTCTGCCACCGGCCGCTCCTTGCAGGCCTCGGCGGACTTGCCCTTTACTTCCCACGCGCCCTTCAGCGCGTACTCGCTCTCTGAGTGGCTCGAGACCAGGCCGCTGCCATAGACCTTGACCTTGCCATCTTCCTTGATGAGGCCGAACTCGACCGTGAACCAGAAGAGCCGCGCAAGGTGCGTGACGTGCGCCTCATCATCGCAGAGCAGCGCCGCCTTGCCGTACGTCTGCAGGAAGTCCGCAAAGACACGCAGCGTGTGCAGCGGCACGTGCCCGAAGACATCGTGGAAGATGTCCGGCTCGGGGAGATAGTCCATCACCTCGCGCGGCCGGATCAGCACCGTCGTCGGGAACTCGCGCTGCGCAAGGCACGCAAAGAAGGCCTTGGCTGGCAGGTAGCCCGGCACGCCGTACGACGCCCACGACGACTGCGCACGCAGGAACTTGTTGACCCCGTTCAGGTGCGTTCCCTTCTTGAGGATCACGCCGCCAGCGACCTCGATGTCGCGATCAAGCGTGATGTCATCCAGCAGTGGCATCCGATCCGGCGAGAGACGCAGGATCTTCATCCCCTCGATGAACTGGCTCGATACCTGCTGCTCCAGCACGGTCCAGCGCCGGTTGAAGAGGTCACGCCAGACGTCGTGGTTCTCACGCGAGTAGAGGTGGTACTGCTGCGTGATGTAGAACTTGTCGGCGTCGATCTCATCGTTCGGGAGCGACGGCGCGGCGTCGGCAAAGGCCTGAGCGATGCGCGCTTCTTCGCCATCGATGATGTTGTTGTACTTGATGTCCGCGTTCATGCGATGCTCCGGAGCGGTCCGCTGGGGCGATGAGGCAGAGCCGAAGAGCCCTTCCTGATGGTCGGGCTGCACATCTGGTCGGGGCGGCGCGATCAGCCGTTCCACTTCCGCAGCGGTGCGCCGGTGTAGCGGCTGAGAGGGCGGATGAGGCGGTTGTTGGCGTGCTGCTCCATGATGTGGGCGCACCATCCGCTCATGCGGGCCGCGACGAAAATCGGCGTGTACTGCGGCACGGGGATCCCCATCGTGAAGTACGTCAGGCCGCAAGGGAAGTCGACGTTGGGATGGATGTTCTTCTTGTCGAGCATGATCTTCTGGACCTGCTCGCCGAGCTGGAACCACTTCAGGGCCTTGTGGCCGCCGGGGAGGGCGGTGTCCTTCTCGGCCACGGCGCGGCCGAGCTTGTGGAGGATCGGCGCGCGGTGGTCGCCGTTCTTGTAGACGCGGTGGCCAAAGCCCATCAGCTTGCGCTTGGTCTCGAAGGCCTTCTGCATCCAGTCGTCGACGGCGCTGGTGCCGATGGCGTTCTCGCCGACGTCTTGCATGATCTCCTTGAGCATCTCCATCGCCATCTCGTTGGCGCCGCCGTGCAGCGGGCCCTTCAGGGCCGCGATGCCGCCGGTGACGGCGCCATGCATGTCGCTGAGTGTTCCCGCGATGACGCGGCACGTGAAGGTGCTCGCGTTGAACTCATGCTCGGCGTAGAGGATGAGCGAGACGTCGATCACGCGCGAGTACTCGGCGAGCTGGGCCTTGCCGGTCATGAGGTACAGCAGATTCGCGGCGTGGTCCAGCTTCGCGTCGCCGCCGGTCGCGGCCCCGACGATGTCGCGCCCTTCGATGATGTTCTGCATGTGCCCGACGATCGTCGGGGTCTTGGCCAGAAGCCGCTTGGACTTGCGCATGTTCGCGGCGGGCGAGTTGTCCTGACAGTCCTTGTCAAGATGGCCCAGAAGCGAGACCGCCGTCCGAAGCACGTCCATCGGAACCGCGTACCCGGTCTTGAGCATCGGCGCGGCGGAGCGCAGGAAGTCGATCACGGGCGCGGGCAGCGCACGCTCAGAGACCAGCTCGGCCTTGAACGCGCGAAGCTCATCCGCCGAGGGCTTGTGACCAACCAGCAGCACGTGGGCAACCTCCTCGAACGTCGCGTTCGCCGCGAGATCGTGGATCTCATAGCCGCGGTAGTAGAGACCACCCTGCTCGATTGAAGCAATTGAAGTTTCGCCCGCGAGGATTCCCTCAAGGCCCTTGGCGAGTGCGTCGGCGGCGGCAGTGGTGGCGGCGGTGACAGTGCTGGTGGACATGCGGTGAGTTCCTGTGAGTGCGAGCAGCGGCGGTCAACAAGTGTAGAGCCAACCGAGCCCTTCGCGCAAGCGGAAGGAGATTTCGCGAAACCGACGGGCGTTCAGGGTCGGGCGGCCCCCTCCCCCCGCGCCCGCGCGTGGGGCCCGGTCGTACTCAAACACAAAGGCCCGGCACACACGGTGTGCCGGGCCTGGAGCTTTGTAACTGACTCGTACGTCCTCACTACATCACGGTGTCGCGCGGCAAGCAGAGTCGATGCTAATGACACCGGTGGTCGGATGCTTGACCACGACCGTGTCACACACCGTGGTGCAGGCGGTCTGGGCACACGAATACTCAGTGTAGTTTGGCCCGATCGTCACCTTGAGATCGCAGCCCGTGTCCTGAGCGCTCGCGGCCAGGACCAGCGAGGCCAGCGTCCCATCAGGGTTCAACGTTACGGAGCGGCAGAGCAGGACCGTGCCCTCCGCGTACTCGCCGAGCTGGCCATTCACGGTGAACTTCTTCAGGTACCCTTCATCGTCCATCGCGAAAGACTTCACAGACAGGCTGGAACTGAGAATGACCAATTGATCCTTCAAACCCTCCGAGGAGATCTGAGCCGCCGGAGGAGCTTCGTGCAGCACGATGCCAGTGGCAGTGTCGCGCAAGAATCCCTCCGGAAGGTCCGTCTGGCTCGGCCGAGCCGCGAGCGATGCTAACGCGACCGCACACCCCGCAGCTGCGACAAACACAACTGCAACGACAGCCAACTTTCGTGACACGATGTTCATGGCCCAACTCCTTGTGTTGCACCGCACAATTATGACATTCGAAACGCTAGTATGTACCGCACAAGAAGGCAAGGCATCTCATTAAGTAATGTTGAGCAGTCGCCGCGCGCCGATTCGTGCCCATCACGCATGTGGGAGATCGTGGGGAGAGGCAAGAGCGCTCCACGCTTGCGCGTGGCGCTCGGTCATGCTCTGCGCGTTGGCCGCGATGGTGTCCCGGCGGCCCCAAGCCCCAGCAGCGGGGAGAAGGGAATCATCACGAGGCCGAGGATCGCACCGACGATGCCCGTGTACACGCACGAGAGAAGCCGCACGGACAGCTCGCGGGCTGGCTCCCAGAAGATGGGGTCGTAGAAGGCGCGGATGGAGAAGATCGCCACCAATGTGACTTGCGCCACCGCGAGGCCGACCATCGCAAGAAAGCCGAGCGTGAGCGGATTGCGCCGGATCATGACGCCGCGCAGCGCGAGGATGAGTTGCACGCCAAGCACGTATGACAACGCATATGGCCCGATCACCGTCGCGGGCGGGCCGCCAGCCTTGAGCGGGATCTCGAACGTAAGGTCCATCGCGAGGCCCAGGGCCAGCGCAGTCCAGGTGCTGGAGCGGGGCGAGGCCGACATCGCGATGAGTGTGAGCAGCACGAAGAGGAAGCTGGGGGCGATCGTGGAATCGCCCAGGGCCAGCCCGGCCTTGAGGGAGAGTTCGAGAGCGAGGAAGATCCACGCCGCGATCGCGAGAGCGAGCCAGTTCATGGCGTGCCTCCCGCGCCAGCACCAGGCGTCTCGCCCGGCGGCGACAGCAGCAGCATCACTTCCGTCACGCGCCCGAGATCCTCGATCGTCGGCCGCACCGTCACGACCTTGCGCAGCGGCTGGTCCGGCGCGGGATCGACGCTCTCGATGACTCCGACGAGCAACATCTGTGACGAAGGCGTCCAGCGCGAGGGGTCCGACAGTCGCACCGTCTGCCCGATCCGCGGCTCAATTGGCTGCGCGGTCGTGGGATCTCGCCGCGCCTCCACTGGCCCGCGCAGCGTTCCCTCTCCGGTTGGGTTGAGCGTGCAGATCAGGCCATTGGGCTCGGCATCGAGCATGATCATGGCGCGCAGCGGACCCGCCGAGCGGGCCGTGATCGGCAGCACGCTCGACGTGCGTCCCGAGACTGCGACGACGCGCCCGACAAGCTGCATCCCAAGCGCGGTCGCGGGCGTGTTGATGATCACGCCCTCGCGCTCACCGGCCACCACACGGATCACGCCGCCCGCAAGGTCAGAGCTGGTCGCATACACCGGCGCGACGATCGTCCGAGTCGGCGGCGCGACGCCTGCGGTCGAGAGCACGTGCAGTTCCTCGATCACGCGCGAGAGGCGCTGGTTCTCAGAGATCTGGCGCAGCAGTGCGGCGTTGGTCTCCTCGAGCTTTTCTTCGAGCACTCGGATCGCGTCGTCACTCGGCGGCGTATCGCGCCCGCCGCCAAGCCAGCGCACCGTCGCGTTGAGCGGATGGCTGATTGGTGCGACGATGAACTGAACCTTGTCGCCAAACCAGCGCGCCCATCGCTGATGGCGCACGGGCACAAGCAGAGCCAGCACCAGCAGCAGCAGGAGCACCAGCGGCAGGAGTCGTCGGCCTAGGTGTGGCGAGGTCATGCGCGTGAGGAGTGGGAGAAGGAGAGGGGGAAGATCATCTGGAGGTGTCGTTCTCGAGCGTGCTCTTCCAGAGCTCGAGATTCTCAAGATAGATGCACGTGCCGCGAGCGACGCAGGTCAGGGGATCATCGGCAAGCTTGGTGGGCAGGCCAGTCGCCTTCGCGACGACGGTCGTCAGGCCTCGGAGCAGTGCCCCGCCGCCAGCGAGCACGATGCCGTTATCGACAAGGTCCGCGGCGAGCTCGGGCTCGGCGCGTTCGAGCGTGCGCGTGATGGCCTCGATGATCGCCTGGCAGGGCTCCTGCAGCGCCTGCCGGATTTCTTCGCTCGTGACGGCCGTCTTGCGCGGCAGGCCCGAGATCATGTCGCGCCCGCGCACGTCCATCGGGATCTCTTTTTCCAGCGGCGAGGCCGAGCCGATCTCGATCTTGATGCGCTCGGCGGTCTGTTCGCCGATCATCATGTTGTACGTGCGCTTCATGTGGTTGATGATTGCCTCGTCCATGTCGTCGCCAGCGACGCGCAGGGACTCGCACACGGCAATGTCCGCGAGCGAAAGGATCGCCACGTCGCTGGTGCCGCCGCCGATATCAACGATCATGCTCGCCGTCGGCTCAGAAAAGGGCAGACCGGCCCCGATCGCCGCGGCGAGAGGCTCTTCGATCAGGTACGTGATGCGTGCGCCAGCCCGTGCTGCCGAGTCATAGACCGCGCGCTTCTCAACGGCGGTGATGCCGCTGGGAACCGAGATCACAACCCGCGGCCCAAAGATGCGGCTCTTGCCGTTGACCTTGCGGATGAAGTATCCGAGCATCGCCTCGGTGATCTCAAAGTCGGAGATGACGCCGTCCTTGAGCGGGCGGATCGCCGAGATCGAGCCGGGCGTCTTGCCCAGCATCTCCTTGGCCATCCAGCCAACAGCCTCGCCGTTGCGGCAGACCTTGTTGGTCCCCTTGTGAACGGCCACAACACTCGGCTCGTTCAGAACGATACCCTGGCCTCGAACCGAGACGAGCGTATTGCACGTCCCGAGGTCGATGCCCATGTCCACGCTAAACAATCCCATTACGCGATCAAGCCACACGCGTCGGCATCTCCTTGCCCTTCGCCTTCGGGCCCTGCATGGTCCGGCGACAGCCAAACCCACACAAAGACCAATCGGCCCAGCATTCCTTCGGGCGATGGAGATTATCGGCTATTGAGGCCAAAGACCAATCGCAACAGACGCTTTCGGTCGGATGGGGGTGAAGTGGGCCAGATCGGGGGCGTGATCGGGCCGTGCCCAGACCGAATCTCGCGTCCACCGCCCATTGCAACCGGCTACAGCAGCCGCAGGATCATCGGGTACGCGTACGCCTCACCTCGATTCGCGGCTATCGCTCCCTGCACGGCATGCACGATCGGCACGATCTGCAGTGCCAAAATCAGTGGCAAGAAGAGGCAGAACGCGAAGCCCATGGTCCCAATGATGACCACCATCGCCAGCGCCATACAGCAGATGATGTAGATCAGCCAGGAAATCTGAGCGTTGATGGCTTCCTTCGCCTGCTGGTTGATGAACGCCGACTCATCCTTCTTGATCAGCCACAAGACCAACGCCGGAATCACCGGGAGCATGCAGATCGACGCGATCATTGAAAGATGGACCGCGAGCGCGTAGTTTCGCTCCCACGGCAGCGTGCCGTTGAGTGTGGCTCCATCCATGCCCGGCCCGCCCGGAGGGCGAGACCCTCCCCCTCCCGCCCCGGGGCCCGCTGGCGCTGACTGCCACCACGCACCATCCGCGCTGGAGCCTGAGTCCCTCGATGGACCCTTCGGAGGCTCGGGGAAGCCGCTGGAATCTTTGTTCGTCATTACTCTGAACCCTCCGGCAACATGCCTTGACTAACGCTCCTCTGGGCCGACGCTAGATCTTTCACGCCGAAGCCGGAGATTCGGGTGGGCTCGATCAGGGATCGCTGGAACGCGCTTGCGGTGACGCGGCTGGAGCCGATGGCGCTGGCCGCGGTCCGGGTGCGGGTCCAGTCGGTCTCGCGGTTGGCGTGTCTGGCTTGGTCCTGGCTCTGGATGTTACTGCCGACAGATACGTTGGTGACGGCACGGAAATAGCGCTGCTCGGTGACTAGCGACAAGGTGGGGCTCGCGATGGCGTGAACCGGGGCAATCGCCATGAGGTACATGACGCACATGACGCACATGACGCACATGACGCACATGACGCAGAGGAGCAGGAACTTCCGAGCGGTCGAGCGGGTGAGCATGTGTTTCTCCATATGGATCTGGCTGGCCGGAGGAATGTGCAACAGACTACATCGCTTGGCCGGAAAGGCAAGGCAGGATGTTGCAACAACCGTGACTTTGCGCACAGGCGCAGTCCAAAGGGCAAGATTCTTGCGGATCGCGACTTGCACTCGGGCGTTGTGAGTGCTTTTCCGCCCCTCGAATGGGAGCACGATCGCTTCATCTCGCCACTTCTGAGCCCGAATCTCACGGAGGATTCGGACTACTTCAACGTTGGCATCCACGCCGCGCGTCACCGGCCGCGACAAAGATTCACAGGCGTCGTCGTCCACCGTCACGCTTCCAATACAACATCGATCTATGCTGATTGCCCAGCGGTCTGGCGAGGTCATCGCGCACGTTACCGCCCGCAATGGTGACTAGGCGATGGAGCCTGTGTATCAAGCCTCGCTGGTGCAGATCTCATCCGGCACTTTCGGCAGTCCCACCCAGCGACCACGTGACGACCAAGGCCCGCCGGGCTGGCGGCCTCTTCATCGCCATTGAAAGCTTTGGCCCCGCTCCCCCCAACATCAAACGCGAAA
>JBBQGR010000055.1:0-10015 GCA_038323185.1 Phycisphaerales bacterium
AGCTTCACGCGCTGGGGCTGCACGTAGCCAAAGCCCATCTCGCCCGTTCCGGGCTCGACGGCGCGATACTTCTCAAAGTGGGCTTGGAGCTGCTCCTCGGTGGCTTCGGGCACCTGCGCTATGCGCGCGTCCGAAGGGATCACAACGGCCTCGACAAAGACCGCGTCGATGAGCTTGCGCCCGACCTGCGCCGCGCGCTGGGCCGAGAAGCGAGGTGCCTCGGAATAGGCGGAGATGAGCCGCTGCACGCCGCGGAGCTTCGCGAGGGCTTGCTCAAAGTCCTGGAGCGTGAGCCCTCCGCCCTGACTCGCCGCGGCCATCTTCCTGGCCTCAAGCATCGGCATGATCTGGCTTGCGCGCTGGTCCACCATCTGCTCGAACATGCCGAACTGGCGATAGAGCTGGGCCTGCGGGTCACGGTTGACGGAGAACTCTGCCTCGAGGCGCGCCAGCTCCGGCAGCCAGTCGCGGCCGTCGCCAGCCTCGCCGATCAGCCCCGCCGCCGCCGCCTCGCGTGTGATGAGGAGCCAGTGCGTGCCGTCCTGGATGCCGATGAGGCCGGCCATCGTGCCGGGAGCGAAGGTCATGAGCGCCCGATGCTCCGACTCAGCCTTGTCAAACTCCGCAGCCCGAACGTTGCTCCCGCCGATTTCAGCGAGCACGCGCTTGCGCGGATCTGGCTGGAAGAGCGAGCTGGTTCCGGAAAACAGGAATGTCACCATCAGCAGCGAGCCGCCGATGCCCAGGATCCACTTGTTGTACTTGCGCAGGATCTTCAACATGGAGAATCGGTTCCAGGGGCGCGAGATCGGAAGGGCCGCTCGGGACAGGGGCGCGTTCCATCACGCTGAGCAGTGCGGGTGGGTCGAGAACCAAACAAAGTCGGCCGACCGGAGGCCATCCGATCGGCCGAGTAGGATATCGGGGGAACGCCGCCACTTCTGGCGGCGGGTTCACAGTTCGCTTAGCGGTATAACTCGATGATGAGGTTCGTGTTGACGTCGAAGGGGATCTGGTCCGTCGCGGGGATCGCCGAGACGCGGAGCTGGAGCTCCGAGGGGTTGAAGTCCAGCCAGCCTGGGACCTCAAAGCCAGCGAGCGACTCCATCGCCTCTCGAGAGAGCTTCTGGGCCTTGGGCTTAAGCGTGATGACATCGCCGACGGAGACAATGAAGCTCGCGCGATCGGTCTTGCGACCGTTCACGATGACGTGGCCGTGGGCCACGAGCTGACGCGCGGCCCAGATCGTGCGAGCAAGGCCAGCGCGACGCACGACGTTGTCGAGACGGCGCTCAAGGAGCTGCAGGAGCATGTCGCCGGTGTTGCCGGGCATCGAGCCTGCAATCGCCATGAAGCGGCGGAACTGCTTCTCAAGAACGCCATAGTGGAACTTGAGCTTCTGCTTCTCGTTCATTCGGATGCCGTAGTCACGCAGGCGACGGCTGCGGAAGCCGTGCATACCCGGATAGACGAGGGCGCGCTTGGACGTGTGCTTGGGGATGTCCGCGATCGGAACGCCCACACGACGCGAGAGCTTGAGCTTGGGACCGGTGTAACGAGCCATCAGCGATTCTCCGTCCACGGATCGAAGGGCACGCGAGGCGAGATCGCCACGCAACGCTCCGTCCGGGTGCCCGACGCAGTACGCTCCAAGCGGGAGTCGTCGCGGCGGGCGATCTGTGCCGGGTGACCAAGACTTCGGTCCGGCGGGTCAAGGGGAAACCAGATCCGGGCATATCAATGCCGGGCCTCTATTGAAGGTCAGCCAATCGTTCGGGTCAAGCCCTTGAGGGCGAAGTCGGCGCTGCCGTTTGCCGCAGACTCGCCAGGCCTCGATCCCCAGCGCCCCGCGAGCCTCCTTTCGCGCGAGTACGCTTGGTCACGTCTCCGCACCGCCGCCCCAACCGAGACATCACAGCATGACGCGACAGGTTCCCCTGCCGGTACTGACTCCCGCCCGCCTTGCGGCCCGGGCGACGCGTCGCCACGATGGCAGCGCCGGTGAGCTCGCAGCACCGCCAACGCTCGCCGAAATCGCAATGCTGGCTGCTTACGAAAAGAAGGAGAAATGCGGCGTGTTCGGCGTCTGGGGCATCAAGAACCCCGCTCGCCTCACGTACCTGGGCCTCTATGCCCAGCAGCACCGCGGGCAAGAGTCCGCTGGCATCTGCGTGAGCGACGGCGCCCGCCTCTCGGCCGTGACTGGCATGGGGCTGGTCCCAGAGATTTTCAACTCCGACGTAATTGCCGGGCTGGATGGGCCGACCGTCAAGGCCGCCATCGGCCACAACCGCTATTCCACCGCTGGTGGTTCGCTCGCGTGCAACGCGCAGCCGCTGCTGGAGAGCTACATCGGTGGCCAGGTCGCCATCGCCCACAACGGCAACCTCATCAACGCCGAGCTTCACAAGCAGCACTTCGAGGAGCAGGGCCACCTCTTCCACACCACCAGCGACACCGAGGTGGTGATCCACCTCCTCGCAAGCCCGCAGCAGCAGCGATCGCCCGATCCGCTCGGGGCCACGCTGCGCCGCCTGCAGGGCGCGTTCTCGCTGGTCATGCTCTTCCCCGATCGCATGGAAGTGGCCCGCGATCCGTGGGGCTTCCGCCCGCTGGTGATTGGTCGCCTCGCAACGGGCGAGTACGTCGCGGCGAGCGAGACGGTCGCGCTCGATGTGGTGGGGGCCAAGCTCATTCGCGAGGTTGAGCCCGGGGAGATTGTGACGATCTCCGATGCCGGGCTTTCGAGCCGGCGCTTTGTGGACGCCGCCCCGCGCCTGGCCCACTGCGTCTTCGAGCACGTCTACTTCGCGAATCCCGCCAGCGTCGTCTTTGGGCAGAACGTCCAGACCACGCGTGAACTGCTCGGCGAGGTCCTGGCGCGCGAGGCGCCCGTCGATGCCGACTTTGTGGTGCCGATGCCCGACTCGGGCCGCTCCGCTGCGCTTGGTTACGCGCGGGTCAGCGGCCTTGCATACCGCGAGGCCATCGTCCCCAATCGCTATGTCGGTCGCACGTTCATCAAGCCGACACAGGAACAGCGGGCCGCCGCGGTGCGCCTCAAGCTCAACATCATCGATGAGCTCGTCCGCGGCAAGCGACTCATCATCGTCGATGATTCCATCGTCCGCGGCACCACGACCAAGGCGAAGATGGACCAGCTCCGCTCCAGTGGCGCCAGCGAGATCCATCTTCGCATCTCGTGCCCGCCAATCCGGCACCCGTGCTACTTCGGCGTCGACTTTGCCGAGCGCAGCCAGCTCGTCGCAACCGGCAAGTCGATCGACGACATCCGTCGCTACCTCGGCGTGGATTCGCTCCACTACCTGAGCCTCGAGGGCCTCCTCTCCTGCATGCAGCGGCCGGGGCAGAGCTACTGCACCGCCTGCTACAGCGGCGAATATCGCCTCGATCCCGATCACCCCGAAGCATCGTTCATCAACCAGCCCGAGCAGGTGCGGATCTTTTCTTGAGCCTGCACTGATCATGCACTGATCATGCGCTGATCATGCACTGAGCATGTCGTGAGCGGATCATGATCGAGGTGGCCACGCTTGAGATTGCGGTTGACTCGGCCCGCGATGCGCTCACGGCCGCGCCCTTCGCGCAACGCATCGAACTGTGCGCCGATCTTGCTTCGCACGGCACGACGCCCGACGCAAATCTCATACGCGACACCGTGGCGTTGCTCAGAACGATTCCGCCCGCCGCGCGGCCGCGCCTTGTCGCACTGATCCGGCCGGGCCACACGCTAGAGCGCCCAGCACACGCCGCGTTCTCCGCAGACTCGGCAGACCTCACCATCATGTCGCGCGAGATCGAGGCGTGCATCGAGGCTGGCGCGGACGAGATCTGCATCGGCATCCTCGGTGAGCACGGGTGTATTGACGCTGCGGCTTGCAAACAGCTCCGGCGGATCGATGAGCCACGCGTTGTCGCCTTCCATCGCGCCTTTGATTTCGCCGCGGCGATCGATGCCGCACGCGCTGTCTCGACGCTCGCTGACCTGGGCTTCCGCCGCACCCTCGCCGCGGGCGTGCCGACGCTCGACGTTCGCGCGCTTTCGCTCGCGCCGCGACTCACGAGCATCGCTCACGCGGCACAACTTGCCGCGCCTCGCAACATCCAAGTCATCGCCTGCGGCGGAGTCCGGCCCGCCAACGCCGCGGCCTTCGGCGCCATCACGCCCCACCTGCACGCCTCCTGCCGCGAAGATGCGGGCATGCTGAGCCGTGGTCTCGCCAGTGAAATCCGCGGCATCATCGCGAGCCTCTGAACCGCCGCGCCCGTGCTCACCCCTCACTATCGTTGCGCATGACCAGTGTTTCCTCACCCGCCCCCTCATCTGCCCCCGCCGCTCGCATCGAGCTCTCGCTAGCTCACTCCGGCGATCCCGACGATGTCTTCATGTGGTGGCCCATCACCGGCAAGGTGCTGCCCGACGGCACGCTCAGCAGTGGCCCGATGGTCGCCCAAGTCCCAACCGGCCGCTTCACCTTCCGCGCCGTTCCCGGCGATATCAGCGCGTTCAACCGCGACGCCGTAAGGCCAGCCTCCGAGGGCGGCGCGCCGTACGACATCACCGCACTCTCGGTCCGCGCTTACGCCGATGTCTCGGATCGATACGTTCTCTCACGTTGCGGCAGTTCATTCGGCGAGGGATACGGACCCAAGCTCGTCTGCCGCGCGGGCGATGAGTCCATCCACTGCCCGAACTGTCTGAAGCCCGCGAGGGTGCGCGTCGCGGTCCCCGGCAAACGCACCAGCGCGTTTCTCACGATGGGCCTGCTCCTGGGAAAGCCCGCGATGGAGCACGACGCGCGCTTCATCGAGATGCCCTTCGACCAGATCATCCCCGCCGTCTCGCGCGGTCAGGTCGATGCGGGCCTGGTGATCCACGAGGGGCAAGTCACCTTCGCCGATGCGGGGCTTCGCGAGGTTGAGGACCTTGGCCGGTGGTGGGGGAGCCGCACCGGCGGCCTGCCGCTGCCGCTGGGAGTGAACGCCATCCGCACCGACCTGGAAGCCCGCTACGGCCCGGGAACGCTGCTCGAACTCTCCAACATCCTCGCCGACTCGCTCAACTACGCCCTCGCGCACTGGGAAGAGTCCATCGACGCCACGATCCCCTTCGCGATCTTGAACGCCAAGACCAGCGGCATGGCCCCACCCTCCCGCGAGCGCGTCGAGCACTACGTCCGCATGTACGTCACGGGACTGACCAGCGACATGGGAACCAAGGGCCGCAGCGCCATCGAGCGGCTGCTCGATGAAGGCGCGAGCGCGGGCCTCTGCACCAAGCCCGCGGCGATCAGGGTGGTGTGACCAACGACCGAGAGGGAGTACCTCTTTGGACCTGTCGGCGCAAGCCGATCGTTTCTTCGCTTTGCGCGCCTTCCGTCGCCTTGCGCCCGACGGCGCTGAAGGGCCCACCTATCCTCTCCGCCATGCTCCTTCACAAGACCCCCTTCGGCGTCTCCATCCAGTCTCCTTCGGGCCTGCTTCCGATCCCGCTCATCATCGGCATCGGCCGCAACTATGCCGAGCACGCGCGCGAGCAGGGGGCCGAGCTTCCCACGCGTCCGATGGTCTTCACCAAGCACGCCACCTCACTCACCCTGAGCGGCGCGGAGATCGTTGTTCCAAAGGTCTGCCAGGATCGGCCGCAGGTCGACTTTGAGGCCGAGCTTGGCGTTGTCATCGGTACTGGCCCGGCAGGCGAGCCGTGCAAGGACGTTCCGGTCGACCAGGCGCTCTCGTTCGTCCTGGGTTACTGCAACGCCAACGACGTCTCGGCCCGCTGGTGGCAGAAGGACGGCTCCGGCGGCCAGTTCACCCGCGGCAAGAGCTTTGACACGTTCTGCCCCATCGGTCCCGAGGTCGTCCCCGCCGCCGCGATCAAGGACCCGCAGTCGCTCGCGGTCCGCTGCCGCGTGAATGGCAAGGCCATGCAGGAGGGCGACACCAGGGACATGATCTTCAGCGTCGCGACGCTGATCGCGGACCTCTCCCGCGGCTGCACGCTCGCGCCGGGCACGCTGATCGTGACCGGCACGCCCTCGGGCGTTGGCTTTGCTCGAACGCCGCCGGTTTTCCTCGCCCATGGCGACGTCGTGGAGGTTGAGGTCGAGGGTCTGGGGACGCTGCGGAACACGGTCCGCTTCGAATAGCGTGCAAGCGCCAATCCCACCCAACACGTCCCCCTAGAATCGTCGCTTGGCCAAGAAGAAAGACAACCAAGGCACCGAGACCGTCGCCGAGAACCGCAAAGCGCGGTTCGACTATGCCATCGAAGAAACGCTCGAGTGCGGCATCATGCTGCAGGGGTCTGAGGTCCGTAGCGTGCGTGACAAGGAAGTCTCGATCCAGGAGGGTTACGTCTCCGCGCGAGAAGAGCCCCTCTCCCTCACGCTCCACAACGTCAACATCGGCGAGCTCGCCCACGCGGCCCACAACACGGGCCACAAGCCCAAGCGCACGAGGGCCCTGCTCGCCCACAAGAAAGAGATCATCAAGCTCGCGCGGAAGATGGCCATCAAGGGGTACACGATCGTCCCCCTCTCGCTCTACTTCAAGAACGGCTACGCCAAGGTCCTCGTCGGCATCGGCAAGGGCAAGACGCGCAACGACAAGCGCAACACCATCAGCCAGCGCGAGGCTAAACGCGACATCGACCGCGCCCTCTCGAAGCGCCGCAACACGTAGAGGCCTGCTTGGTTGGCCACGCTCGCGCCGCGAACAACTCAGGCGATCGCCGCGCGGATCGCCGCGACACGCTCAAGCGTTGCGACCGCCGTGGGCAGGTCCAGCATCGTGCTCGCGTCCGACATCGCACGCCTGGGCTCTGGGTGGCACTCAATAAACAGCGCATCAACGCCCGCCGCCACTGCCGCGCGAGCCAGCAGCGGCGCAAGATCCGGCCGCCCGCCCGTCGTCTCCCCCGCGCCCGGCAACTGCGTCGAGTGTGTTGCATCAAAGCAGACCGGCAGCGTCGGCCCATCCGCGGTGGCCCGCAGCTCCATCATGTCGCCCAACCCCAGAAAGTCGTTGACGAGCCGGCCATAGCCAAACGTCGTGCCGCGTTCGGTGAGCATCGCGTTCACGCACCCGGCCTCACCAAGCTTCCGCACCGGCTGGGCCATCTCGTGCGGGGCGAGGAACTGCCCCTTCTTCACGTTGACCGCGCGCCCATGCTTTGCCGCGGCCTCGCCCGCCGCCAGCAGCAGGTCAGTCTGGCGGCACAAAAACGCCGGGATCTGGAGCAGGTCGATCCGCTCCGCCGCCCGCATCGCCTGCCCCGGCTCATGGATGTCGGTGGTCGTCGGCACACCCAGCCGCTCACCGATTGTCGCGATCCACTCCAGCCCGCGCTCGAGCCCCGGCCCACGCGGCGACTTGATGCTGCTCCGGTTGGCCTTGTCAAAGCTCGCCTTGAAGACGTACTGCAATCCCAGGCGCACGCAGGTGTCGCGAATGGTCGTACCGATCTCCATGCCCAGCTCGAGCGATTCGAGCACGCAGGGACCAGCGATGATGGTGAGCGGGCTTGTTCGCGCGACGGCCACGCGCTTTCCAATGGTGCAGGGTCGTTGCATCGTGCCAGCGTAGGTCCGCGTCCAGACCCGCCGCGACTCTCTACGCCGCAGTCGCCGAGGGCCGGGTCGAGACGATCCGCGCCGCCTCGATGATGGCCTTGAGCCAGCGCTGGTCGCCTCGCGCGAGGTCCATCTTGGGAATGAGCATCTGTGCCCCCGCCGCGGCGGCCCTTGCTCGCGTTGCATCATCAACCGTCGTCGCCATCAGCACGCACGGCCCGCGGAATCGCGGACTTGCCGCGCGGAACTCACGAACAAACTCGATCCCGTCCATCCCCTCCAGCTTGATAGACGCGACGATCACGTCGAACGTCCCATCACGGGTCGCGGCCAGCGCCGCCTCGCCGGTGTGCACCACCGTCGGAATGATCGTCGCGTACTTGCCCAGCAGCATCGCGATCATCTCGCACGCGAGCACGTCCTCATCCAGGATCAGCACGCGCAGGCCCGCTGCTGGCGCGGACGCAAGTACCGCGATCGCGGCGTGCGAGGTCTCACCGAGCGTCTGAATTAGGTGCACGCGGTTGCGCCCGCCACGCTTGGCCGCGTAGACGCCCTCGTCTGCCGCCTGAGTCAGTTGGTCCGGAGTCCAGCCACCCTCGCGCCCGTCAATCGATGCAACGCCGAGGCTGATCGTGATGGGCAGCGACATCTCAACGCCATGCGGTGTGAGATCAAACGGCAAATTGTAGATCGAGCTACGAAGCACTTCTGCGATCTTTCTCGCGTTGTCCAGCCCGATCTTGGGGAGCAGGATCGCGAACTCCTCGCCGCCATACCGGCACACAACGCCCACGCGCGATGCCGCCTCCGAGAGTCGCTTGGCAAGCTCGATCAGCACTGCGTCACCGGTCTGGTGGCCGTGCGTGTCGTTCACATTTTTGAACTTGTCCGCGTCGATGAAGATCAGCGATAGCGGCTCGCGGCTCGCGAGCGCCTCGGTGTGCAGCGCCCGTACGCGCTCGGTGTAGTGTGCCCTGTTGAAAACACCCGTCAGCCCATCCGTGATCGTCTTCTTCACCAGCTCGTCCGCCGTGCGTCGCAGCGTCGCCTGCTCTTCCTGGAGTGCTTCCTGCGCATCGATCATCTGCTCGTGCGCTTCGCGCAGGATCGCGGCGGTGTCGGGCCTCTGGCCCGTCGAGAGATCCAGCACCTTCCCAAGTTCCGCGGCGCCTTTCGAGGACTGATGCACAAGCTCCCGTGCTTGCGCGGGGTCAATCCCGAACCACGAGCGGCCCTTGACGATCAGTTGTCCGAGCTTCTTCTGAGGGTCCGCGACCGTGAGTGCGCCCGAGATCAGCGTCGATAGGTGCACGATCCGGACCAGATTCTCGTGAGCGGGCGCACACTTTTCGGGGTCGTGGTGGCATCCCACACACTCCACGAGCTGCGGCGGGAACTTCCACCGCTCCGCCATCAACTTCCCCGCCAGCGCGTGGTCGAAGCCGAGTTTCTCTTTCTCAATGGCGCTCTGAAGATCGTGGTCGAGCGTGCACGTGTCGAGTACATCGGCATACTCATCGCGCAGTGCCGTGAACGCCGCCAGCATCCCTATGTCCTGCAGCATCGCGCCGACAAACGCCTCCTCAGGATCGCACGCACGCGTCGTCGTCGCCAGCACCCGCGCACCCGCTGCCCCAAAGACCGCACGCCGCCAGTACGACTCAAGATTGAATCGCGAGTCCGAACGCAGCGATTTGGTCGTGTCCACGAGCGAGAAGCCCAGCACGATCGCCTTGACGGCATTCAGACCAAGCATGCTGCACGCTCGCGCGATGCTTGGGCAAGGCTGGCTCAGCGCGTAGTACGCCGAGTTAATCGTCTTGAGGACCTTCGCCGTCAGCGCCGGATCGTTCTGGATCGTTGCGGCGATCCGCGAGATCGAAACGTTCGGGTCGCGCGTCAGCTCCACTACCTTCAACGCTACAGCCGGAAGCGAAGGAAGCTTCGGGCATCCGATCACGCGTTCGAGCTGCGTTGGGGGCATCGTGAACGAATCCATTTGCTAGAGGAAGCAGGAGGACAACCAGACTGCCGCATCTTCGCAGCACGCCGATGGCCCGTACGAGATAATCGGGTCCGAAGGGGGTGAAAGTTAGTCCTGTTGGCTCCCCCGATTAGGGAAACAAACCCCTGGATGGGTGATTGCCACGCGCAATCTTGTAAATCACTGTGAATAATAGAGATAGAGTCAAACCGGGGGAATGGCACGGATCGTATGGGATCCGGTCCCGTAACGATCCGAAGACTGATAGGTGTCGTAGAAGTTTCCGGACCGGACGATGATCCGGCGAATCCGATCGAGTGCGGTGATCAAGCCACTCTGAGGCGAGTCTCACGAGGGACTCAGGCGAAGTTCATGTCGGCCACCTGAGATGGCTGTGGAAGTGAATAGCGAAGCAGCTTTCAGTGAGGCAAAG
>JBBQGR010000056.1:0-10005 GCA_038323185.1 Phycisphaerales bacterium
CGGCGGCGTGACGACTTCGAAGACCACGTCGATCACGCGTGTGTCGGTACGTTCCATGTTGTCGCCGCCGAGGTCGGACTTTGGGCGTGCGAAGGGCTCCACGCGCACAAGCTTGAGCTCGATGTCTTCCGGCCTCGCGCCACGGGTCTTGGCCACCGCGCGCGAGGTGGTGCCCACCAGCGCGATGTCCTCTTCGTCGACTTGAGCGCGGATGGCCAGGCGTGCGAGGTCGCCGATGATCATCGCCGGGCGGCTCCTCTGCGTGCTTGCGAACTCGCCAGCTTCCAGCTCCCGCCGCAGCACCATGCCCGCGCGCGGTGCGCGGACGTTGAGCCTGTCGATCAGAACCTTGATCGCTTCGACCTCAGCTTTGCGAGCCGCGAGCATTGCGATGAAGACGTCAAGGTCCGGCTTCCAGCCGCCGGCCCTGGCTCGCGCGAGGTCCGCGGCGGCGCGATCGCGCTGGGAGCGCACGACATCAAGCGCGAACTGCGCGGCGGAGGCTTCGCGCACGTTGCCGCTACCCCGGGCGACGGCCTCGCGCGTGATGAGCAGGATCTCCTCGCGATCGGCGAGGAGTGCCGCAGCGCCAGCGACGGCGGCCTCCAGCGGCGGCAGGTCCTCGGCCCTCGGGAGCGAGCGCCACCGCGCAATCTCCGACTCCGCACCGGCGACGGCGGCCTCGGCGCGGATGAGATCGGCGCGCAGCAGCCGATCATCCAGCCTGAAGAGCACCTGCCCCGCTTCGACGGTTGCGTTAACATCAACGAGCACTTCGACAACCAGCCCCGGCTCGGGCGCGACGACGCCGATGTCACGCGCGAGTGGCTCCACGATCCCCAGCGCGGCGAGGCCCATGTCGAAAGGGTTCACGGATGCGGGCCGCGCCAGCGGAAGGACCGGCGGCGTCTCGTTGCTGTTCATCACCGCGAGCACGCCAACGCCAATCCCCGCGATGCACATCAAGATCGTGATCCAGCGAACCATGAGGGATCCTTTCTAAAGGCGAGGAGGAAGGCAGAGGGGGAACGAGAAGGCACCGGGCATCGGGGACTGGGCAGCGTGGGAAGAGCCGAGAGGCATTCGGACATGGCAAGGGTCTTGCGGTCGTTTCGCGGCGTGACGCTTGGGATGCCCAACCACCATTGCCAAGTGTCTTCCCTTCTTTGCTCCTCCCCTGTGCCCAGTCCCCGATGCCCCGTGCCTTCTCTGATCATCCTGCAAAGACTGTCCCCGGCGAGACCGACAGCACGCGCCGGATGCTCAGCACGCTGCCGAGGAAGATCGTGAACATCGTCGCGACGAAGCTGCCCGCCAGGAGTTGCCACGGGAAGAAGGCCGAGAGCTCGCTCTGCACGGCGCCCATGATGAGGGTGAAGGCCCCTGCCGCGCCGGCGCCGATGCCAAAGCCGATGACGCCGACGACTGCGGCCTGCGCCAGCACCATCGCAATCAGCGTCGGCGAGCGCGCCCCGAGTGCTTTGAGCACCGCAAAGTAGCGGATGTTCTCGCTCGTGAACTGGTAGAAGATCGACGCAGACAGCAGCAGGCCGACGACAAATCCGAGCAGGATGGTGATGCCGAAGTTAGCGCCGATGCCCGTCGCAACGACGATGAACCGCACCGAGATGTCGCGGAACTCCTCGCGCGTCATCGCGACCACGTCGCCCAGCGCGTTGATGCGCTCGCGGACTTCCTCGATGGTCGCGCCGGGTGCGACCTTCACGAGTATGTAGCTGATCGTGTCGCGACCCGTCGGCGTGAAGCGCACTGCGTTGTCGAACGTCGTATAGATGATCGCGTTAGACTCAAACCCGCGCTTGGCGCGGCAGATGCCCACCACCACCGCGCGCCGGTCGTTGATCTTCAGAACGCTCCCGACCTTCGCCCCACCCAGCGACTCGCGCGAGAGCTCCTCAACCATGATCGCGTCGGGGATCCAAAGATCCTCGAGCCGCCCCTGAATGATCTCTGGCGGCCGGCCCACCAGCGTTGTCCGCGGGATCCCGATGATCTGGCACTTCTTGAAGGTGCCATCGCCAAGCTCGCAGACGGCCCAGTTGGTGAAGAACGGCTCGGCCCACGCGACGCCGCGCGTGCTGCGGACGCGCCCAAGCTTCTGGTCCGGCAGCGAGCGATACTCCGCGACCCACTTGACCGACGGGTCCGCCACCCACAGGTCCGGCTGATGGACATTCTGCAGCGGCCCGGTGCTCTGCATCAACAGGCCCAGGAAGATCGCTCCCTGCTGGTTCATCAGCAGCGCGGCGAAGGCAAGGCCGAGCACCAGCGTGATGTACTTCACGCGGTCACCAAAGAGCATGCGAAGAGCGACGTGGATCACAGTGAAGCGTAGAGGAAGCGAGGGACTGGGGATTGTGGTCTGGCCACCGGGGGGAAGATAAAAGTGGTCAAGTGGTTGAGTGGCGAAGTGGTCGAGCGCCCTCGGTGCTTGGTTGCCTCGCCGGGAGCTTTGAGTGCTGCGGTCGGGCACCTCACCCGTGATTCCACCGATGCTGCGTCCCCGGCGCCTACTTCTCCCGACATCTCGATCTGGGTCGCTCATCGAACGCCTCGACCGGGGTGTTCGTACTTGGTGCGGATCGAAAGGCTCAAAATGCCGATAAGAACCCGGGGCGCTTTCACCACCGACGAATGACCGACGCGACGGCCCATTCCCACGCTGTTTCCTCCGCCGCGCCCGCGGCGTTGGACGCACCGCGCCCGCGTCGGCCGCTGCCGCTCGCGCTCATCAAGCTCGCGCGTCCGCACCAGTGGTCCAAGTCCGTGTTTGTGCTGCTTGGCCCGCTCTATGGCATTCAGGACAAGCCGGAGAACATCGGCGGCATCCTCGCCGCAGCCTTCGTCGCGGCTGGCGCCTTCGCCCTCGCGAGCAGCGCGTGCTATGTGGTCAACGATCTCATGGACGCGCCGCGCGATCGGCTGCACCCACGCAAGCGCCACCGTCCCATCGCCGCTGGCGAGGTCTCTACGCCCGTCGCTCTGGCCTACGCCACTGTGCTGGGCACGCTGGCTCTCGTGCTCGTTGGGGTGCTGGCCGTGCTGCCGCTGGGAGTGAATAGCGCGATCCTCGCGCTGGCGGGGCTGCTGATCGCGTATGTCGTGAACGTCACGGCCTACTCCATGGCGCTCAAGCACAAGGTCATCGCGGATGTCATGTGCCTCTCGATCGGGTTTGTGCTGCGCGTGCTGGGTGGCTGCGCCGCGGCGGGTGTGGCACCCTCCACCTGGCTCCTGAACGTCACGCTCTTCCTCTCCATGTTCCTGGCCTTCGGCAAGCGCCTGGGAGAGCGGCGAACGATGGGTCAGGACGCGGCCCTCACCCGAGGCGTGCAGGCCATCTACTCCGATGACCTCCTGCGCCTGTCGGCCTCGGTCTCCGCCGTCGCAACGCTCGTGACCTACGCCGGGTACGTGCAGTCTCGCGGCCAGACGCACGACATCCTGGGCCTCTTGATCAACGTCCTCTGGCCGACCATGCTCCCAGCGACCTACGCCCTGCTCCGGGCCATCGTCCAGCTCGAGCGCGGGCGATTCGACGACCCCACCGAGCTCTTCCTCCGCGACCGCGCCATGCAGATCGCCATCGTCGCGTTTGGGGCGCTTTCTGTCGTCGCCTTCGCCTGGCCGCATCTCGCGGCCTGATCAGGGGTTGCGGCGCGGCACCCGAAGATGGCGGCGTGCCCGCTGGTATCTCTGCGCTCACTACTTGATCTAGAGATACGCTGCCACAACGGACCCACGCCGGCCCGTCACGGAGGATCGTTGCCGCATGGCCGCCGCGTCCGAAAGAACCCCTGCCACAACGCTCGCCACTGCACCCGTGGCGGGCGCGGCTCAGCCCGACATGGGCGACTTTGTCCATCTTCATCTCCACACCGAGTATTCGCTGCTTGACGGCGGCAACCAGATCGAAAAACTCGTGGCGCGAGTGGCCGAACTCGGCATGAAGGCCGTGAGCATCACGGACCACGGCAACATCTTCGGCGCTGTCGCCTTCTATCAGGCCTGCAAGGACAAGGGCATCCGCCCGATCCTGGGCGTTGAGGCGTATGTCACGCCGCCGGGCAAGCCCCGCACCGATCGGACGTACAGCGGCGGCGGCGAGGGCGGCTACCACCTCGTCTTGCTCGCGATGAACGATGTCGGCTGGCGCAACATGCTGGTGCTGTGCAGCGAGGCATACACGACGGGCTTCTACTACAAGCCTCGCATTGATCGCGAGCTCCTCGCCAAGCACAGCGAGGGGCTGATTGCCATCAACGGCCACCTGGGCAGCGAGATCGGCGACCACCTGCTCGCGTTCCACCGCAGCAAGGACACGAAGTACTGGGACCTCGCGGTCGAGAGCGCCAAGTGGCATGCCGGAGCCTTTGGCTTTGTAGAGAAGTGGTCGAATGGTCAAGTGGCCGAGTGGTCAGGTGCGGAAGGCACTCAACCACTCAACCACTCGACCACTCGACCTCTTCCGCGCTTCTACATCGAGCTCCAGCACCACGTCCCCGAGCAGAACGCGATCAATCCGATGCTGATCAAGCTCGCGCAGGAGCTCGGCCTGCCGCTGGTCTGCGACAATGACGCGCACTTCCTGAAGCGCGAGGACCACGATGCCCACGACACGCTGATCTGCATCTCTACCGGCAAGGGCAAGTTCGATGAGCAGCGGATGCACTACTCCAGCGAGCTCTATGTCAAGAGCCCCGCCGAGATGCGCGCGATCTTCGATCCCTACGGCGAGATCGGGCGCGAGGCGATGGCTAACACGGTGCGCATCGCGGAGGCGTGCAAGGTCGAGCTGCCGCTGGGACAAAACAACAGCCCCGCCGTTCGCATTGATCTCCCCGACCCGGCAACACTCCCGCGCCCCGAGGAAGCCAAGTACGGCGGCGATCTCTCGGCCTGGTACAAGGACTATTGCGCCCGCTTCGAGCTCCAGCCCTTCAAGAACGTGCCGACGCAGGACGAACTCGCCCGGAGTAAGAAGGACTGCGACCAGGCGCTGCGCATGCTCGCCGAAGCCGGTTTCGTGTGGCGGTATGGTGCCTTGGGCGTTGGTGCCCAGGAAGCTCCCCAGCACGTCGAGCGCCGCGCCCGCCTTGATCGCGAGCTCAAGATCCTCGCCGACAAGAGCATCTCGGCCTACTTCCTGATCGTCTGGGACTTCGTCAACTGGGGCCGCCAGCGTGCCATCCCCGCCAACGCGCGTGGCTCGGGCGTGGGCACGATGGTCGGCTTTGTGCTCGGCCTTTCCAACGCCTGCCCGGTTGAGTATGGCCTGCTCTTCGAGCGATTCACCGATCCTGATCGCTCCGAGTATCCCGATATCGATATCGATCTCTGCCAGGACGGTCGCGGCGAGGTCATCAACTACGTCCGCACGAAGTACGGCCATGTCGCACAGATCATCACGTTCGGCACGCTCAAGGCCCGCGCGGCGATCCGTGACGTGGGCCGCGTGCTCGAGATGCCGATCCCCGATGTGGATCGCGTCGCCAAGCTCATCCCCGAAACCCTCAACATCGAGATCAAGGAGGCCCTCCAGCAAGAGCCCGAACTCCAGAAGCTCTACGACTCCGACGAGCGTGTCCGCCAGCTCCTAGACAACGCCATCCAGCTCGAAGGCCACACGCGCCACGCGGGCGTCCACGCCGCGGGCGTGATCGTCGCCACCAGACCACTCAACGAGATCGTCCCCCTCTACAAGCAGCCCGGAACCGACGCGAGCGAGATCATCACGCAGTGGGACGGCCCAACTTGCGAGAAGATGGGCCTGCTCAAGATGGACTTCCTGGGCCTGCGCACCCTCAGCGTCATCGAACGCGCCAAGCGGCTCATCCGCGAGACGATGAGCGAGCAGGAGATCTGGGAGGCGGTGGGGCGAGGGGAGGAGCATCAAAAGTGGCGAAGTGGCGAAGTGTCGGAGTGGCAAAGTGAAGATCAAGACCTTCCGGGATCTCATCGTCTGGCAGCGCAGCATGGATCTGGCGAGAGCCCTCTATCGCGAGACGGAGCGGATGCCAAGTTCGGAGATGTTCGGGCTGACGAGCCAGATGCGTTGCGCCGCGATATCAGTTCCGATGAACATCGCCGAGGGCTTGGGCAGGCACACACGCCCCGAGTTTCTGCACGGCCTTCGGATCGCGATGGGCTCGCTTCTCGAACTCATGACGGCGCACGAGCTGGCGACAAGCATGGGCCAAATCAAGCCTTCGGAACGAGTTCTCGAGCTGCTGGCAGAGACGGACCGGGTGCTCAACGCGCTCATTCGTTCACTGAAGACGAAGTCTTAGAAGGAGCGTCGGTCTCGAAAGGCCTGAACACTTCGCCACTTCGCCACTTCGCCACTTCACCACTTCTCTCTTCGCCCCACCCCCTCGATCTCGACCGCCTTGCGTACGACGACCAGCAGGTCCTGGACCTCTTCCGGCGTGGCGAGACCACCGGCATCTTCCAGTTCGAGTCCGGCGGCATGCGCCGCCTCCTGGTTGAGATGAAGCCCGACCGGCTCGAGGACCTCATCGCCGCCAACGCCCTCTTCAGGCCGGGCCCGATGGACCTGATCCCTGACTACAACCGGCGCAAGCACGGGACCGAGGAGGTTCCAAAGGTCCACGAGATCGTCGATCGCTACACCAGCGAGACCTACGGCGTCATGGTCTACCAGGAGCAGGTCATGCAGATCGTGCATGGCCTCGGCGGCATCAAGCTCCGCGACGCCTACACGCTCATCAAGAATATCAGCAAGAAGAAGCACGACAAGATCGAGAAGGAGCGCCCCAAGTTCGTCGAAGGATCGCAGAAACAAGGCCTCTCCAAGCAGCAGGCCGAGCATCTCTTCGAGCTCATCCTGAAGTTCGCGGGCTACGGCTTCAACAAGAGCCACTCAACCGGCTACGCCATCGTCGCGTACCAGACGGCGTATCTCAAGACATACTTTCCGGCCCACTACATGGCCGCGTTCCTGACCTACGAGAGCCAGGCGGGCAAGGCCAGCGAGTGGATTCCATACCTGGAGGACTGCCGGCGTACGCGCACGATCGATCCCACTTCCAAGGACCCCCGCAACCCGCGCACCATCAAGACCGGCATCGAAGTGAAGCCGCCCGACATCAACTTGTCCAAGGCGGACTTCGTGGTGGTGAGGGGGGAAGGGACTGGGGATCGGGGACTGGGCACTGGTGAGGGAACCAGCAGTGCGCGTGGTGACGTCAAGGCCTCGACTTCCTCCGCTCCTTCTGCTTCCCCAGTGCCCGATGCCCAGTCCTCAATTGCTTCCTCCCACATCCGCTTCGGCCTCAAGGCCCTCAAGGGTGTGGGCGAGAAGGCCATCGAGACGATCATCGCCGAGCGCGAGAAGGATGGGCCATTCACGAGCCTGTTTGAGTTCTGCGAGCGCGTGCCGCCGGGCACCATCACCAAGACGATGATGGAATCGCTCGTGAAGTGCGGCGCGTTCGACGGCATGCACGGCCGCAACAACCGCGCCGCGATGCTCGCCACCATCGAGAGCGCCACCACCGCTGGCGCGAAGGTCGCGGCGGACAAGGCCGCGGGCCAGGGCGGACTCTTCATGGGCGAGGCGCCCGTCGCCGGAAAGAAGAAGTCCGGACTCGCGCAAGGCCCCGCCGTCGTCCTCGCCAAGGCCGAGCCCTGGTCCGAGGCCGAGACGCTCAAGCAGGAAAAAGAGACCCTGGGCTTCTACGTCAGCAGCCATCCGCTCGAACGCTGGAAGCACTGGACTACACCCTTCGCCAGCGCGAGCACGTCCAAGATCAAGGAGCTGCCCCAAGACGCGCGCGTCGTCCTTCCCGCGATGATCCAGTCCGTCCGCCAGATCCTGATCAAAAACGGCCAGAGCGCGGGCCAGCGCATGGCGATCCTCACCGTGGAAGACGCCACGGGCCTCTGCGAGGCCGTCATGTTCAGCGAGTGCTTCGCCAAGTTCCAGCACCTGGCCATCGGCGAGGGCGTCGTCTTCGTGCTCGGCCGCATCGACCTCAAGCGCGGCGACCCGCAGATCATCGTCGATCGCCTCGTGCCCATCGACTTTGTCCCCTACGACACCGGCCGCCTGCGCCTCTTCGTCGATGAGCTCCGCTTGAACGGCGGTGCCGACGCAGCAGTCACGCGCGTGGCCCAGCTCGTGACGAGCAAGGCCAACACCCCCGGCGCCACCTTCGGCCTCGACCTCTACATCGGCACCGACTCCAGCGTCGCGCTCCTCCAAGCCGATCCCAAGCTCAAGATCGCCCTGGAGCCCGACCTCTTCAAGGCCATCGAGGGCGAGCTCGGCGTCGGCATGGTCAAGGTCGCTGGCTCCATCGTCGACAAGCCGGAGAAGAACGACCGCCAACGCTGGACCAAGCGCCGCACGGGCGGCGACGACGACTGAAGAACTTCGGCAGACCTTCGGATCACTTAAGGCGTGTCGACGACTCAGTACGGCAATCGATCAAAGCTGCATCAGAGCGGCGGTCGGGAAGCACCTTGCTTCTTTGCTCGTGTTTCCGACGAGATTGAAGTACCGTGCCCGCGCAACCGATATAAACCCGACACGCGTCGCCGTCGGCATGGGTCGATCCGGCAGCGCGGCGGACGTTGGAGCGCGGTCGTGGGTCTGCTCTTACCTCAGAACCTAGGGTCCCCACAGTGGCCCGCCGAGGCCCCGCTGCCGATCGGCCGCCGCCCACTGGCCGTCGAGTCGCGCGATCAACTCCGCACCGATCGACTCATCATCAGGCCGTGGCGTCGCACAGACCTGCCCGCGCTGGTGCGCGTGATCCGCACCGGGCGTGAGCGGCTCCTCAAGACGGCCGGCTTCATCCGCGAGCGTGAGAACGAGCACACGCTCGTTCTTCGCCAGCTCGATCTCTGCCGCCGCGGCGATGCTTCGGGCTCTGCCTGGCGCCGCCTTGCGTTCCTTGACGACGGCCGTCTTGTCGGCGGGCTCAACCTGCTTCGAATCTCGCGCGGCCTCACGTTCGAGGCCGAGTGCACATGGTGGGTCGCGCCCGACCTCGAAGGGCTCGGCCTCGCGACCGAGGGTGTCAGCGCGATGATCGATCATGCGATGGCGGATCTGCCGCGCGGGCTGGGATTGCACACACTCACGGCCTACGTCCAGCGCAACAACGCGGCGAGCGCTCGCGTCGCGCTCAAGTCCGGCATGGTGCGCTCCAGCGAGGCACCGGTCTGGCTCGATGTCGCGGGCGTATCACATCCGCACGAGTCGTGGCAGCGCACGATCACGATGACGACGTGACGCGGTCCGTGGAGTCCCCGGAGTTGTGGCCAAGAGCGCTAGTTGACGCCCATCGCGTCCATGCCGCCCGGCGCCAGGAACGTTCCATCGCGCGAGACGCGAAGCTGGCCCGATGCGAGGAGATAGTTGAGCACCGCCGTGCGGAGCTCGGCCACCGCCGCGTCGCGATTGTCGCGAGCGTTCAGCACCGCCGCCTCCGTATCGAGCAGCACCTGCGTGGTGATGAGGTCGCGCTGCAGGAGCTGGCCCTCGCGCCGTCGCTCGTTGATCTTGACCTGCTCTTCCGCGAGCTGGAGCTGGAACCGCGACAACTCAACCCGGCGCAACGCGCTCCTCACCTCCACCATGATCTCGTCGCGCGACCGCTCAAGGTCGCGCTCGGCGCGCCGAAGGCGAATGATCTCCGCGCGCCACGCCAGCCGCTCCTGCTCACGATCCAGCGGCAGGCTCAGCGTCACGCCCGCCTCATAATCCAGATCATCGGGGCTTGGCGTCAACCCGCCGACGCGCTCGCTCGGATCCGTCCTGACCCCGACCCGCCCCAGGAGGTCGAGATTTGGCAGCAGGTTGTTGCGAGCGTTCACGACCGCGCGGCGTTGATCATCCACCTGGTCCCGCTCGTTCTGGAAGTCCAACCTGAACTCCAGCGCCAGCGCCGTCGCCTCCTCAAGCCCGATGTTGGGCTCGGGCAGCAGGATCTCACCATCAACGACGGCAACGGG
>JBBQGR010000057.1:0-9894 GCA_038323185.1 Phycisphaerales bacterium
AGCAAGGGGTCGGCATCGAGGAGGCGCAGACTGTCTTCGGGAATCCAAAGTCGCTGACCATCTTTGACTCGCAACACTCGGGCAGCGACGACCGGTTCATCACGCTGGGGCTATCGTTCACCAGGCGGCTTCTCGTCGTCGTCCATCAGGATTTGGAAGAGGACATCTGCATCATCTCGGCCAGACGGGCCACGCGAAAGGAGTCACGAAGCTATGGCGAAGAGCAACACTAAAACTCCTGATCGCGACTCCGAAGGGCTCGACTTCAGCGGAGGCTCGCGGGGCAAGCGAGCCGCACGCTTCGGGAAGATGAAGCTCCAGATCATCCTTGTTCCCGACATGGCGGCGGCGTTTCCGACATGTTACGCGTTCAAAGAGACGCTCCGACCCGTTGCAAAGCTCATCAACTAGAGAACGCCAAAGACCAGACGACGCAAGGCCAGCTGACCAACCCATCCACGACCTCGATCCCCGACACTCGACTACGCAGGAACCCCCCATGCCACGCACCGAGATGATGAAGGACAAAGGCCTGACCCTCGTCGACGCCATCAATGAGGCACTCGCGCAGGAGATGGAGCGCGATCCGCGCGTGGTGTGCCTGGGTGAGGACGTGGGCCTCAACGGCGGCGTCTTCCGCGTGACGGAAGGGCTCCAGCAGCGCTTCGGTCCCGAGCGCTCGATCGACACGCCGCTGGCGGAGTCGGGCATCATGGGAGCCGCGATTGGGCTCGCGATGGCTGGCATGCGCCCCGTGCCGGAGATCCAGTTCGAAGGCTTCCTTGGCCCCGCGCACGATCAGCTTGTGAACCACGCCGCGCGGTATCGCAGCCGCACCCGCGGTGCCATCACAATCCCGCTGACCGTCCGAGTCCCGTGGGGCGGCGGCATCCACGCACCCGAACTCCACAGCGATTCGCCCGAGTCCATCTACGCCCACACGCCGGGCCTCAAGATCATCTGCGCCAGCACGCCCCACGACGCCAAGGGCCTACTCCTCAGCGCGCTGCGCGACCCGGACCCGGTGATCTTCTTCGAGCCCAAGCGCGTCTATCGCTCCTTTCGCGAGCACATCCCCGAGGGCGACTACACGATCCCGATCGGCCAGGCGAAGGTGGTGCAGGAGGGCTCGGACATCACGGTGATCTCGTGGGGCGCGCAGGTCTTCCAGTGCCTCGAAGCCCTCGACAATCTCGAAGAGGACGTCTCCGTCGAGCTCATCGACCTCCGCACGCTGGACCCCATCGACCTCGACACCATCGTCCCCAGCGTGCAGAAGACCGGCCGCTGCGTGGTCGTGCAGGAAGCGCCCAAGACCTGCGGCCTCGCGAGCGAGCTGTCGAGCCTTATCCAGGAGTACGCCTTCCTCTCGCTCAAGGCCCCCGTCCAGCGCGTCTGCGGCTTCGACACCCTGATGCCGTACTACAAGCTGGAGATGGAGTACATGCCGGACTCGCCGCGAATCAAGGAAGCCATCGAGCAGACGCTCGCGTACTAAGCGCGGCCGCCAACTCCATTGAGAGTGCCACAATCCGAAGTGGCAGGATCGTTTCAGAAGCCGACGAAACGATCGTGGTCATTGATCGGTCGTAATCATTGAGCGGTCGTGGTGCAGTCGTGGTGCGATCACCGCGCGGTCATCTCGTGGCCGCTCGCCACGCCCCGATCTAATGCCTGACCAAATCGCAACCACCCGGCGAGGCCACATCACAGCCCCCCAAAAATGAAAACAGCCCTTGCGTGAGCAAGGGCTGCGTGAAGCGGAGAGGGGGGGATTCGAACCCCCGATACCGACCGAAATCAGTATAACGGTTTAGCAAACCGCCGCCTTCAGCCGCTCGGCCACCTCTCCGGCATGTCCACCTCGCAATCGCCCGTGGGCGCCTGCGCGTGGATCCGGTTTTCTGCGAGGCCATGATAGCACCGCTGGTGGCGTGCCGCCGCGGCGCGCAGTGGGATGGCGGGTGCGAAAACGCGCGGCGTGCGGCCTTAGTCCGCACCCTCGGCGCCGCCGTCGTCCTGGCGCTGGGTGCTCTCGATCAACTTCCGCAGGTAATCGTTCTCGCGCCGCGTCGCCTCCAAATCGAAGACGAGGTACTTGACCGAGAGCCGCAGATAGTCGAGCGAGTCCTGCAGCTCAGCGACCGTCTTCTTCATCCGGTCGTGGCGATCGCGGGTCTCGCTCGCGAGCTGCTCGATCGGGCCGCGCTGGCCCTCTGGGAGAGCGTCGATCTGCTTGAGAAGCTCGCCAAGGCGCGTCTGGAAGTCGTGCTCGCTCATCTCTCGTTCCTTTCGATCTTGGATTGTCTCGAACCTGGTCTTTCGAGTGGCTGGTCTGTCCAGCCCATTCCCATCCCTGAGCCTCACACGGCTCCGGTGAGGAAAGAGAGATCAACGCCCGCGCCACAACAGCCCGACGCTGCCAATGTCGCATGCCAAGCCGTTCCGTCCGAGAAAACGACCGAACTCACACCCATTTCGCCATTCGCGCGCGCACCCTCCCTCGCGGCCCAAACCGGGCGCGTCCCACCTGTGCCGCGTGTTGCCTGGAATCAACGCCCGCCGTCGACACGGCGCAACGCCTGCTTCCCCGTCGCGCTCGCCGCGGCGGAAACTTCCGCGACGACTGCGGGGTTCGATTTGCGCGCATCGCGCAGCAGCTTCTTGAGATGCCCGTCGAGCTCGATCCGGAAACGTCCGTAGTACTGCTCCAACTCATGCCGACTGAATCGCGAGAGCGGGTCGCGCAGCCCCGTCTGGATCGCCGCCCAATCCAGCAGCCCCGACGCGGAGTCAGCAAACTTGTACAAGTCCAGCGTCGCCCGCAGCCGGTCCGAGAGTGATGAGAACGGGTCCGCCGCCTTCTCCGGAATCTTGAGCAGCAGCTCCTCCGCGTCCGCCGCGCCAGCGATCACAGCCAGCGGCTCCGTCGGCCGATCCTCGCTCATCCGCGGCGAGTGCTCGGCGCTCTGGATCTCCGCCAGCGCGGTCATGATGGTCTTGACCCCCGCGCGGCTGAAGCGGATCGTCAACTTCTGGCAGACAGCCCCCTCATGCATCGTCGGTTCCGCAAGCGTCACATCGCCCGAGCCCCACTCGGGCCGCCCCGCGTGAACCACACGATCTCCCTTTTTCCATGCACTCAACGCCATCGAGCCAGACTCCCGCCCGCCCCGCCGCAGGCATTCCAAGGGCCCGCCGCGGCGAACGCCGCTCAGACCAGCACAAACGCCCCCACCACCCGCTCCGAACAACCCATCACGACGGGCTCGTCCCTCCGAAAAGGGACTTTCAGTCGTCTATTGCCCCGGCGGCCCCGAGAGAATACCATCTCTGTCCCGGAGGGACCGACTCTGTCGAACGTCCTTGACCCAAGTTTCTTGCTCTAGGTTTGTTGACCCAGATCAGCTCGTCCCGCTTAGGACGCGGCCCATTCTGAGCTTTGGCACCGCCCGGACACGTCTGGCCGTTTCAAGCACACGCCCCTTACCCCCTCGGCAGGAACACATGATCGAAGCACTGAAGAGCGATGAGATTGTGACCAAGTGCGGCGGACGCTTCAAGCTCTGCTCGCTCATCCAGCGCCGCGTCGTCCAGCTCATGGAAGGCGCCCGCCCGCTCGTCGCTCGCGAAGGTCGCTCCGACCTCGAGGTCGCGATCGACGAGATCCTTCGCGACAAGATCACGCTGGACTTTGACGCGTCGCAGTTCGGGCCCGAGGCCCGTCGCGCCCGCTGATTCCCGCGTCGGTCGCCCGCACCGCGAAACGATCCCATGCAGAACGATCCCAGCCGAACCAGCGCCGCGCCAGAGCGTCCGTTCGATGGACGTCGCGTGCTCGTCTGCGTCTGCGGCGGGATCGCCGCGTACAAGGCCGCGATGATCGTCTCGCGCCTCGCGCAGGGTGGCGCCACCGTCACCGTCGCCATGACGCCCGGCGCCACACGCTTCGTCACGCCGCTGACCTTCCAGGCTTTGTCGGCGCGTCCTGTCTACACAACGCCCTGGAAGCACGTCGAAAGCCACGATCCACAGCACGTCAGCCTCGCAACGGGGCTTGATCTCGCGATCGTCGCGCCCTGCACGATGGACGCCGCGGCGAGGCTCGCCACCGGCCGCGCGGACGACATCGTCTCGCTCCTTCTCTCCGCCATTGATCGAGCCAGAACGCCCGTCCTCCTCGCGCCAGCGATGAACGAAGTCATGTGGGCCCAGCCGAGCACGCAGCGAAACTTCGCAACCCTCCACGCCGACGGCTTCCACACCATCGGCCCCGGCGCAGGGTGGCAGGCCTGCCGGACCATCGGCGTCGGCCGAATGTCAGAGCCCGAAGAAATCCTGAAGGCCGCCGCGGAGCTTCTTCGCAGCACGCCTTCGAGCCTCACGCCTTAGCGTGCGACTGCTCAGGGTGGCAAGCCACTCCCCGGCGTGTCCCAGACCGATCTGGATCCGCCCCCATCCGCCGCGACTCCTTGACGAACCCCGTCGCCCCTCCAATCATCCTCACTCGACTCTGCCTCCAGCATTGAGCTTGTCCTGAGCACCGTCTCGATTGAAAGCAGAAAACTAGGGAGAGGTGGCAGAGCGGTTGAACGCGCTGGTTTCGAAAACCAGTATGCAGGTTTCCTGCATCGGGGGTTCGAATCCCCCCCTCTCCGTTTCAGGAACGAGGGTCGTCAGTTGGTGCCTGCAGAGCAGGCCCGAACTGGCGACCCTCGATTTCGTTTCGCGAACGCGCTTCTCGTGCTGCTTCGGTTCGAGGGGGGCTTTGGATCGGTGGTTCGGCGACGTGCTGAGCCTGGCGGCAGTGCTCGACGAACCGGCGCGCGGATAGCCGCAGAACGCCGGAGCACCGCATCACCGGCCATACGCCTCGCGGAACTTTGATTCGGCATCAACTCCGCCGACCAGCACGAGCTCGCTCCCCTCATGCAACACCTCTCCCGACCCGGGATTGATAGTCTGACCACTCGGCGAGCGGACCGCGACAACTGTGCATCCTGTGCGCTCGCGTACGCCGCTGCTGCCCAGCACTGTGCCCACGAGCACCGGCGGCACAGGGAGACGAAAGATGTCGAGCCCCTCAGCAATTGTCTGAATCCGGCTGCGCTTGAGCAGGTTGAAGATCGTGCTCGCGCCCATGTTCGCGTAGCTCATCACGTGGTCGGCACCCGCCCGGTGAAGCGTGGCGACGTTTCTTTCGTGCGTGCAGCGCGAGATGATCTGGATGTCTTGCCGCAGCCGGCGGCAGTAGATCGTCAGATAAATGTTCAGACTATCATCGTGCGTTGTGATGATCACCGCCGGAGCTTTTCGGATTCCAGCTCGTTCCAGAACCTCCAGCTGCGCGGCGTCGCCCACGATCGCGCTTGCATCACCCGCCACTCGGCCCGCGTCCTTCTCCACGATCTGGGCGTTGATGCCGCGTTCGCGCAGCGCCACGGCCGTAGCGCGTCCCACACGACCCCCGCCGAGAATCATCGCCGCCTCGTTTGAGACGTTGTAGATCGCAAAGTGCTCGTCGTACACATCGAGCTGCTCGCGCGAGCCTGCAAGGACAAGAATCGCGTGTTCTTCGATCCGCAGATCAGGCTGCGCAAGCTCAAACTTTCCGCGGACCCACACGCCCACCACGCTGACGCCCAGATCTCTCAGATGATTCTCGCGGAGTGTTCGGCCGATCAGCGGAGTGCGAGCCACACTGGCCTCGGCGATCAGGACTTCATCCACCTCGGCAACAACATGGCTGACCGCGTCGCCACCCACCGTGCAACGCGCCAGCGCCTGCCCCATCAGCGCGCTCAGCCGCAGGGCGTGCGTCGCGCCAGCGCGGTGCAGGATGTCGACCGCGGCTGCGGCGTTCGCGGTCGCCACGATCGACAAATCCGGCGCGACCGCGCGCGCCGTGAACGAGATGTTGGTGTTCAGCGGATCGGTCTGCGCCGTCATCAGCATCGCCGCCTGCGGCGCGCGCACGCGGACATACGTCTCCGGATCATCCAGGTCCCCCACCACCACCTTGAGGCCAAGGTCATGGAGCGAAAGCGCTTCCTTCAAGTCCCCCACGATCAGCGCATATGGCTGCCCCGCGTTCTCAAGCTTGCGAATGAGCGCAGCCGAAACCGGGTCATTGTTCGTCAGCAGCACGTGACCCCGGGTCTGATGCGGCAGCTCATGCGGTGCGCGTGCCGCGGCCTGTGCTTCGAGCCAGGGAGCATAGAAGAACCGGATGAACGTGAACGGCAGCATGATGAGCAGGAACATGATCCCCGACATCATCACCAGCATCGAGAAGAGACGCCCCATATCGCTGCGGAAGGCGATGTCGCCGTACCCCAGCGTCGACATGGTGGTCAGCGTCCAGTAGAACCCCGTCACCCACGAGTGGTTCTGCCCCTCGCGAGCCATGATGAAGTGGAAGAGCACGCTGTAGATCACGATGATCGCGATGAGCGCACCGACAAACCGCATCAGCGAGAGGATGTCTCGCTGCGAAGCTCTGTGATTCAGAAAGAAGGCGAGCTGTGAAGGCAGAAACTTCATCGACTGTGCTGACCTCCGGGCCAAACCATGCTACCACCCCAGCTTACCCCGCCACACGCTTGGCAGAGGCTAGCGACCAACAGCGTGCCTCGCCGAGCACCTCATCACTCCCGCCGCGGCTCAACCCCCAGCAGGTTCCTTACCAGAAAGTCTACACGCCGCCGCCGACCATATGGCGACTCCGCCGCGCCGTGGCCCACGCCCGGCATCACCAGTAGTTCAAAGTCCTTGTCAGCCTTGATCAGCGCGCTGACAACCTGCATCGTTGAGGCCGGGTCGACGTTCCGGTCCATCTCTCCCACGATCAGCAGCAGCTTGCCTGTCAGCCTATGGGCCTGAGTCACGTTCGACTGCTCGGCGTAGTGCTCGTCAATGGGCCAGCCCATCCAAGCCTCGTTCCACCAGATCTTGTCCATCCGGTTGTCATGGCATCCGCAGTCGGCCACCGCCACCTTGTAAAAATCGCCGTGCGCGAGCAGCGCCCGAAGCGCGCTCTGCCCGCCCGCCGATCCGCCGAAGATTCCCACACGTGAAGTGTCCATCTCCCCGTGCTTCTCAGCTGCGGCACGAATCCAGGCGATGCGATCGGGGAATCCCGAGTCTCCCAGATTCTTCCAGCACACATCGTGGAACGCCTTGCTGCGGTGCGCGGTGCCCATCCCATCGATCCGCACAACGATGAATCCAAGCTCCGCGATGTCATGCATCACACCAAGATGCGCGCTAAATGCCTTGGGCACGAACGCGCTGTGCGGCCCCGCATAGATGTGCTCGACGACCGGATACTTCTTGCTCGCATCAAAGCCCGTCGGCCTTACGATGACCCCGTGGATGTCCGTCTTGCCATCGCGTCCCTTTGCAACGAATCGCTGCGGAGCCACCCACGGCAGCGCAGAGAGGCCCGACAGATCCGCTCGCTCAAGCTCTTGCACGAGCGTGCCCGCCCCCTGGCCATCCGCCCGCCGAAGCTCCACAACACCCGGCATGTCCACACGCGAGTAACGGTCGATCAAGAACTGCCGATCAGGCGAATACTCCACGTCATGCGTGCCGTTGGCCTCCGTCAACACCGTGAGCCCGGTGCCATCGAAGTTCACTCGCACGAAGTGGATGTAGTACGGGTCCTGATCCGCATGGATTCCCCCTGCACGAAACCAGACCTGGCGCTTCGCCTCATCCACCCAGTCAACGCCGCGCACGACCCACTCCCCAAGCGTCATCTGATTCTTGACTCCGGGCAGGCTTGCACCGCCCCCGCGCTCATCCACCAGATACAGGTGCCACCACCCGTCTCGCTCCGACATCCAGATCGCTTCTCCGGTGGCATCAATCCTGTGCAGATACGTGGAGTTTACATAGTCCACAAACGTGTCCGGCGTTTCCTCGACGATCGACCGTGCCCGACCATCTCGCGTTACACCCACCAGCCGCATCACCTCATGACCGCGCTGGTTGTACACAAACGAGAACCCGCTCGAATCGCCCGCCCATGCGAGCCGGTCGTTCGACCACGGCGTCTTGAAAAGGTCATCGCTCAGCGCAATCTCCGATCCCCGCTCCGCATCGAACAGCCGCGGCTTCGACGTCTCGATCTCATCCCCCGGCTTGAGATAGTCGAATGTGTGCAGGCGGGGCTGCACCTGATCCCGCGGCGATGACTCAACGAAGCTCACCCGCCGCTGGTGCGCGGGCGTCGTCCATCGCACCACAAACCACGCCGAGTCCGGCGACCACATCACAGGCCCCGCGTAACCCGCCTCCGGCTTCCCCTGCGTGGTCAGCGATCGTTCTTCTCCCCCCTCGATAAGCACGACATTCCGATCCCGGATTACTACGCGCCGCTTCTCATCCGGCGACTCATCCTCGCGCTGCGGCCCGCCGTCACGCGCGCGTCTGCCGCGCCTTCCCTCACCCTCGCGCCCCTCCAGCGCTCCTACCGCCGCTGGCGGCTCGCGATTCTCTGGGCCGCCATCTCCCCCCGCCGGTTGCGGCTTTCTGCCGATGACCACCACCGCCGGCAGATCGACCGCCACGCCCTCGAACTTGGTTGTTCCATCCGCGCTCGCCACCGCCCATCGGTGCCCGCCAAACGTGTGCTGCCGTCGCACCTGGCCCGCACCGACTTTTCCAAAGGACTTTCGCCCGCCACCGCTGATCCAGAAGAGTTCCATCTCATCTTCCGTCCGATTCGCGATGATGATGGCTGATGATGCGCCCCTTCGTGACAACTCGGAACCCTCAAGCAGGAACCCTCGCGCCTCCTCGATCGGCACCTCGCTCACCTCGCCGCTCGCCCGATCCACTCGCATCACCCGCGCGTCATCGCGCACCAAGACATCCACACCCTCCGTCGTCACACCTACACGCTCGATCGGAAGCCGCTCGACATCCATCTCGCGCCCGAGTACCGCACTCATCGCTCCAGCCAGCCTCGCCGCATCAAAGAGGTCTCGCCTCTCGCCGGTCGTGGCATCCACTTCCACAAACGCTCGCCGTCCGTCACCTCGATCAACGACATACCACAGCCGCGTCGCACTACTCCACGACACGTTGGAGACCGTGTTCGTCACCTTCCCCTGAACCCGATCCCGCAGCGCCGCGGCCCGCTCATAGTCAGCACGCGTTCCCTGAGCCAAGGCCGCGGGTGCCAGACCAATTGCACACACCGCCACACACGCCAGAGCTCGCATCCGCAGTAGCTCAGAGGTCATGCCCCGCATTGTTCTCTCACACCAAGCTGGTCTAAGCGTCCTCATCGCCGCATTCTCGCAGATTTCGACGCTACTTGTGCAACCCGGCCGTTGGGTCACGAGCTTCTCCGCCAGATGCTTCGGTTGCTCCATGGTCACAAGACGCCGGGTCGCAACCAGCGGCGCTCGAGACTCTGAGAAGTACTGGATCCGATGATGGGAAGCAGGCCAGTGGGCCTTCGCTCATCACCGGCCAAAGTAGGGGGACTGCGACGCACGTGCGCGATCGCCAAGTTCGCCCCAAGTGGCGACTCCTCGTTCCTGTTCGCCCACAAACTCGCCCGGCGCTCGCCCGGGTGCTCTGATCGCGATCCGCATCAGAAATTCACCACCGTGCTGCTCTCGCGCACGATCAGCTTCGTTGCGAGCTTTGAGCAGACGACTTCCGCGCCTGGATCTTCGATCCTTCGCACCAACAGCCGCACCGCCATCGCGCCCATCTCTTCCATCGGCAGCGCCACCGTCGACAGCCGCGGCCGCACGAGCCGCGAGATCTGTGAGTCGTTGAAGCCGACGATCCGGACCTGATCCGGAACGCGCAGCGCCGCATCGCCCGCCGCCTGCATGATGCCGCAAGCGATCTTGTCGTTCGCCGCGAGGA
>JBBQGR010000058.1:0-9841 GCA_038323185.1 Phycisphaerales bacterium
GCTCACCTTCGCCGCAGGCGTGGTAGGCGGGGATCTCGTCGACGAGGAAGTCTTCGGGGCGCTCTTTGATGCGTCCGCCGATGGGCGGTAGAAGCGCGGTGGCGTAGGCGCGCGGGGCCACGTGCGGATCGAGGTCGCGCAGGGTTGGGGTCTGGGGCGACTCGAGGGAAGAGTGGAGGGGCAAGTGAGGGAGCGAGTTGGGAAGCGAGTGTGTCACGGCGTGCCGTCGTCCTTCATGGCGGAGTCCAGGACGTGCTCAGCGACGAAGATCGGGACGTTGCCGGCGATGCCGAGGGCGATGGCATCGCTGGGGCGCGAGTCGATGTTGATGATGGTTCCCGCGGCGGTGCGCACGTCGAGGGTCGCGAAGAAGGTGTGGTCGGAGAGGTCGTTGATGGTGATGGACTGGAGCTTACCGCCGAGGGCCTCGATGACGTTGGCGAGGAGGTCGTGGGTTTGTGGGCGTTTGATTGTGATGCCCTTGAGCCTGCGCTCGACGGCTTGGGCCTCGGGGAGTCCGATGACGATGGGGAAGGAGCGTCCGCCTTCGATCTGGCCGCCGGTGCCGCCGCCGTCGGTGCTGTCGGTACTGTCGGTGCTGTCACCTGTGGTGCTGTCGGAATCGGCGACCTCGCGGAGCTCGATGATCTGATAGTCATTGAGCTCGCGGATCAGGATTCTTGAGAGTTCCATCCGAACTGCCATGGTCTTCTCTCCGTGCGGACTCTGGAGGCCGCGAATCGCGGCGGTGGATGCCGCCAATGTTCCAGGATGCTCCATCCTACATCGACCGATGGATCCGGGTGTAGCGAAGTTCGGAATCGGGGCGGAGGGTGGCGCGATGTCAGTCGCGACTGCGGGCGCGGCCTCGGGGCGGCGTCGGAGCTTCTGGGTCCGTCGCTGTGGCGGTTGGTCTTCCTGCGATGCGGGTTCCGAGGCGCTCGAGGAGCGCACGGGGCACGCCGATGTCGGCGACGACGACCTCGCCGAGGAGGGTTTGTGCCGCGAGGGTGAGGAAGCCGGGCTTGAGACCTGCGAAGCTGACGGTGACGGAAGCTCTCACGGCGGCGCCCGTGACGCTGGCGGTGGTGGCTGCCTCTCCGGTTTCGCAGTCCATGCCGCTGGGGCAATCGAGGGAGAGGACGTCGCAGCCTTTGCCTCGGCTCGCGAAGGTGTTGATGGCGGCGGCGAGCGCTGCCATGGTGCCTTCAAGGGGGCGTGCGAGCCCGGTTCCGATCATGGCGTCGATGATGAGATCGCAGCCGCCGAGGGCAATGGCGGCGGCGGGGATGAGCGTTTCGGGGGAGCTTGCGGAAGCTTCGTGGATGTGGAGGCCGATGCGCTCGCAGACGTTGAGGTGGAGTGCCGCGGCGGAGCCGGGCTTGGGGCGTGCGGCGAGGATGATGGAGATGTTGAGGCCCGCGTTGTGGAGGTGGCGGGCCATCGCGAGGCCGTCGCCACCGTTATTGCCGGGGCCCGCGATGATGATGACGCGCGGCGAGGCGATGCCTTCGAGTCCGTCGAGGGCGATGTCCGCGGCGTTTCGTGCCGCGTTTTCCATCAGGAGGAGTGTGGGAAGTCCGAACTCGCAGAGGGCGAGGCGGTCGAGCTCACGAGCGGCCTCACGCGTGAGGACGTAGACGGGTGGCTCTTCGCGGGATGCGGTGCGTGGCATGTGCGGATGGTACCGGGCGGGCGGCGAGGAGTACTACTTCGGGGATTCGAGCGCCTTCTTGTAGCGGTCGAGGGCCTTTCGCAGGCTGGAGCGCATGTCTTCGCTGGCGAGCTCGATGGCGCGGGTCTGGATCTCGATGGCCTTTGGGATGTTGCCGGTTTCGAAGTGGGCGCGGGCGAGGGTGTCCTCGATGCTTGCGCTCGCGTGTTGTGTGACTTCGCTGGCGCGCTCGGCGGCGCGCATGGCGAGCGGGAGATCTCGCTCGCCGACGGCCGCGACTTCCTGATCGTCCAGGATCATCCAGGCGATGGCGTTGAGGGCTTCGCTGTTGTCCTTGAAGGGGCCATCGACGAGACGCGCGCCGAATGCGTACGCCGTCGCGGGTTCCTTGGCCGCTACGAGGGCGATGCGAAATGCGGTGACGCCTGCGCCGTAGTGGACGTCGGGGTCGATTGCGAGGAGCCCCTCGGCGGCGGTGATGGCTTCGGCCGCGTTCTTGTTCGTGCTGGCGGCGCGAATCTGACGCTGGAAGTTGCGGACTCTGCCCTCGTTGTCCGCGGCGATGCGGGCCTTTTCGGCCTCGGCCTTGAGGTCCCACGTGCCGGCGATGATTCGGTCCAGGGCGCCATCCATGTCGATGAGCGGGTGGCCGATCCATGCGACGCGGCCCTGCTGATCGATGATGAAGGCGCTGGGAATGCCGGCGCGGCTTGCGGCTTTCATGTAGGTGCGGACCATCTCCCCCTGCCCCTCGTTGCCGTCGTAGGCGATGCGGTAGGCCATCTTGTCGCCCCACTCGGCGACAAAGTCCTTGACGCGCTGGAGGTAGGTGCCCTTGCCCTCCTCGATGGGGTCGATCTCTTCCCAGATGGAGATGCCGACCACCGCGAGCTTCTCGCCGTGCTTCTTCTGGAGCTCTGAGAGGTGCGGAATGCTCTTCTTGCAGGGCGGGCACCATGTGGCCCAGAACTCCACGACCGTGACCTGGCCCGGCTTGAACGTGGTGATTGGCTCGCCCTTGATCCATTCGGCGACCTTGATGGGCGGTGCGATGTCGCCCATGCGTAGCGGGACGAAATCGGAGACGGGGAGGCCCGAGAGGCCGATGGGTGGCTGGGTTTGAGCCAGCGCGATGGAGGGCGCAAGGGTGGCGGACGCGGCGATTGAGGCCGCGATGGAGGCTGAGAGGGAGACGAGAAAGAAGCGGCTGCGAACCATGCTGAGTCTCCTCGGTGGATTGCCAGCCTGCTGGCTTAGCCACTTGACACCAAGGTCTGCTCGCGTGGCCGACGGCCCGGCGAGGGTCTTTAGACTAACCCACACAATCCTCTGAAGGTTAGATGCGCCAGGTATCGGTTTGGTTCGCGCAATATCAGGATGATTTGGCGATGGTGGCGTCTGCGTCAGCGTGTAGCACCGACGGTGAGGGGCGTGCGGCCAGCCTGCTTGCCCTTGCCGAGCGCCTCGCGGTGCATCTTCTGGGCGCGGTGCTCGCTCCAATCGGTGACGAGAAGGTCGGGGCTCTCGGGACCGGCGTGGATCTTGAGAAGGTCGTAGCGGTTGTCGCGCTGGGTAGGGACAAAGCCCGCGTCGCGGATCAGGCGGCAGAGGACGGCCTCATCGAGGCAGTAGGTGGTGCCCGCGCTCGAGACGACGTTCTCTTCCATCATCACGCTGCCCATGTCGTTGGCGCCATACATGAGGCCGAGCTGGCCGATGTGCGGGCCCATGGTGACCCACGAGGAGCCGACGGAGTAGACGTTGTCGATCACGAGACGCGAGAGGGCCTGCGTGCGGAGGTAATCGCTTGCGCCGCTCAGCCGCACGCGCCGTCCAAACTCGGCGGCCTCCGGCCCGAGATTGCGGTAGTCCACGTCGGGATTGGCACCGAGCGCAAAGGCCCGCGCAACGACGTCGCCGGGGAACTCTTGCTCCATCTCGCCGGGATTGAGGCCCCAGTCCTTTACTCGTCCCAGCGGCGTGTTCTCACGCTGGAAGGGCCAGGAGATGAAGGCCTTATAGTGGCCCCATCTTGCGGAAGTGGTGGAGTGGTAGGAGTGCTGTGTTGATTCGCGGGCCGCGTTCAGTGCCTTGTCCTGCCACTCGCGGACCATCAGCATGTGATGGACTCGGTCGGCGTGGCCCTCAATGTGGCCGAACATCATCGTCGCGCTCGTGAACATGCCCAGCGAGTGAGCGGCGTACATCACCGTGAGCCACGCGTCCTGGTCGCACTTGCCTAGGCCGATCTTGCTGCGAACGGGATGCGCGAAGATCTCGCCGCCGCCGCCGGGGAGGCTGTCGAGGCCGGCCTCCCGCAGCTTGGCGAGGACCCAGCGTGCCTTGTCAAAGAGAGTCGCGCCCGGCGGATTGAAAAAGTGGACGAACTCGATGAGCTCCGGCGGCGAGAAGGCGTGGACGTGGATGTGCGGGAAGCGCTGCTTGATGCCGCTGAGGAGGGTGAGGTACCAGTCGAGCGGGAGGTCGGGATTCATGCCGCCCTGCATGAGGATCTGGGTGCCGCCGATGGCGGAGAGGCCAGCGATCTTCTCGTGGATCTGCTCGTAGGTGAGCGTGTAGGCGTCGGCCTCGTTGCCGTCTCGACGGAAGGCACAGAAGGTGCACTTGGCATTGCAGACGTTGGTGTAGTTGATGTTGCGGTCGATGACGTACGTGCGGAAGGTGTCGCCGTGGAGCGTCTTGCAGCGGGCATCGGCCCAGCGGCCGAGCTCGGCGAGGGGCATCTTGTGGAAGAGCTCGATGGCCTGTGGCCCGGTGAGGCGGGCGCTTCCCGCGGCGACGGCCCCAAGCAGGCCTTGGTCCAGGCCGCTGAGGATCGGATGCTGGGGTGGAGTGTTGCGAAGACCGTCGGTGGGGGACATCAAGGACTCCTCGTAGTAGGATTCTACGAGGGTGGCCGCTGAGTTTCAATGATTCTTGAAATCTGCGAACTGTTTGGTGGACGATGGGGGTGGGGGGAGGAGGCGGCGGCGGCGGAGGGGGAGGGGGTGGCGGCTTTTAGGGCCTTGGGTGGTGTTTTTTCACGACGGCTTGGAGGTGTGAGCGATCAACGTGCGTGTAGATCTGCGTGGTGGAGATATCGGCATGGCCGAGGAGTTCCTGCACGACGCGGAGGTCGGCTCCGCCTGCGAGGAGGTGGGTCGCGAAGCTGTGGCGCAGCGTGTGGGGGTGGACGTCGTGCAGGCCGGCGGCGTTAGCGCAGCGTTTGACAATCTGCCAGATCGCGACGCGCTCGAGAGGGCGGCCAGACTTGGAGAGGAGCAGGTGGCCGTCGTGGATGGAATTGGTGGGATCGTCGGGCCGCACGAGCGCGGGGCGGCAGGCTTGGATGTAGTGGCGCATCGCGTCGCGCGCGGGGATGCCGACTGGTACGAGGCGCTGCTTGTTGCCCTTGCCGGTGACCTTGAGAACGCCGAGTGTCTCGATGAAGTCGCCGATCCTGATGCCCGCGGCCTCGCTGGCGCGCAGGCCGGATGAGTAGAGGAGTTCGAGGAGCGCGCGATCTCGCATCCAGAGCGATGGAGCGGCGGCGGACTCGGAGGCGCTCTCGGCGGACTTTCGTGTCCGCGAGGCAGTGGGCGCGGCGGACTCGCTCGCGGACTCGATGAGCTTCTTCACGTTGCGCGGTGAGAGAACGCCGGGGAGCTTCTTCCAGCGGTGGGGGCGCTCGAGGATCTCGCTTGGATCGGACTCGATGAGGCGATTGGAGCAGGCCCAACGGAAGAAGACGCGGATCGCGGCGAGGTGACGCGTGACGGAGGAGCCTTGGAGCTCGCGCACGCGTTTGAGCGATGCGAGATGCTCGGCGACCATGCGCGGCGTGGCGGCCTGAATCTCGGTGATGCCCGCGCCGCTGAGATCGCGGAGCAGAAGCTCGATGTCCCAGCCGTACGCCAAGAGCGTGTTGGCGGCGAGGCCCGCCTCGACGCGGAGGAACGTGAGGAAGCGGGTGCGAGCATGAGCCATCGCGGGCGGGAGATCCTCCACGCACGTGGGGCGGCGCGCGACGCTGAATCGCGAGCCTGAACGAGCGGGTGGGACGGGGCTCTTTGTGGATAGTTTCCGCATGCGCCGGTGGGCAGATCCCTGTGATTGTGTAACTACTCGGGACATTATGGGCTCGGAGCACCCGCAACGGCGTAGCGTCGCAGTTGAGTAAGGAAAGGATTGCCGTTCGTTGAGGGTGTAGAGAGGATCAAGTGCTCTTGGATCAAATACTGCATCGTCCACCACGTCTGGCTGTCGATGATTTTATTCTCCTCGCCCAAGTTCCAAACGCAGTTGTCATTGTTCGCAACGAGCGTGGTGACACGGTGTGGACATCCCCATACTCGGTGCAGAGCCTGATGGACGACGCGAACGTGCCGCCGACGGCTCGGGCGGCGGACCGTCTGAGCTTGGAAGTCGCCGCGGTGGTCGAGTCGATGGTGGCGCGAACGCGCGAGCGGCAGGAGACGCTGGAGTATCTGCAGGTCATTCGCGGGCGGTGCTGCTTTACTCGGCTGGTGCCGCTGGCCAGTCGCGACGGCGAGGACTGCGTTGGCATTTTTCTGATGCCGATGCTGGGACCTTTGGCGGGCCGCTGGACTGGGGTTGGGTGCATCTCGACGCCGGACCTTGGTCGGTTGGGCTCGCTCTCGCCTCGGGAGCTTGAGGTTGTGTGGTACCTCGCGCAGGGGTGCTCGGTCAAGGATGTGGCGGCGGCGATGTTCAGGTCGATCAAGACGATCGAGAACCACATCGCGTCGATCCATCGCGGGCTGGGGGTTCGGAGCCGCGCGGAGCTGGTGCGGGAGACTGTGGAGCGAGGCCTGACTTGCGTAGATCTACCGACGTGGCTCACGATCACGGGTGTGAGCGCGGGTGCTGGTGCCAACGTGGTGGTCAATGTGGGGACAAACTTGGGAGCACAGCCGCGAACAATTACAGGCGCGAAGGGTTCGATGCAGGCGAGTCTGTAGCTGGACCGATGGCCCACCACGCCGCTTGGCGGGGTCGGGCTCTGACTCGTTTCCAAAGACGTGAGAACGAAAACACCCCGGCCTAGGTCAGGCCGGGGTGCTGGTGCTACTTCAGTTCAAAGTCGGATCGGTCCTCGGCTTAGCCCAGGAGGGAGAGGGCCGACTGAGGCTGCTGGTTGGCCAGCGACAGCACGTTGGTCGAGGCCTGCACCAGGATCTGCGACCGGGTAAGGGCCGCGGTCTCGGTGGCGAAGTCGGAGTCGCGGATGACGCTCTGTGCGGCGGCGATGTTCTCGACGCTGATGCCCAGGCTGCGGATGGTGGCACCGACGGTGTTCTTCTGGAAGGCTCCGAGGCGGCCGCGGAGGCTGGAGACCTGCTTGATGGCCTCGGAAACGATCTTCTGAGCACCGGTCGTGTCGCCGTCAACGACGTTGTTGGCCTTGCCGGCCGCGAGCTTGTCGAGGTAGCCGATGGCGCTGTTGCCGAGCTTGCGGGTGGCGACGTCCTGGATGCCCAGTGAGACCTTGCCCGCGATGTCCACGCGGCTGGCGAGCTGGAAGTCTGCACCGCCGCCGGTGATGGTGAAGACGCCGCTGGAATTGACCGCGCCCAGCGTCTGGGAGCGAGCGATGCTGAGCGTGACTTCGACATCGAGGAAGTCGGTATTGATGCGGGTGGTCTTGCCGTTGGAGACGGCCTGGACACCGTTGATGGTGGCGCGGATGTCCTGCCCCGAGTCGTTGACGCCGTTGCCAGCATCGACGAAGTCGACGCCGCCGGTGGCGTCGATGACGTCGAAGTCAGTGCCGGTCATCTTGTAGATGCCGCGGACGGGGGTTGCGGAATCACCGTTGGCGGTGTCGTTGATACCGGCGGCGTTGACGACCTTCACCGAAACGAACTCGGAGGAGCCGAACTCGATCGAGCGAAGGCGGACGCCCGTACCCGAGAGAGTGGCCTCGACGCCGGTGACGTCCTTGAAGGAGTTCACGGCGTTCACGATATTCTGGAGCGTGGTACCCGAGGCGAAGGAGAGCTCGCGTGAGCCCTTGGCGCCCGAGATCTCAAGGACCAGCGAGGCGCCGCTGTTGATGTTGAGGGCGCCGCCGGTTGAGAGGAAGAGACCGCCCTGCTGGGCCGAGGTGGTCACCTGAACATCGACGTTGAGCGAGGCGCCCGAGAACTTGGCGGCGTTGACGCGGTAGTCGGTGACGCCAGCGGCGATGCCCGAGACCTTGAAGTCAAAGTTGCCGTTAAGGAGCTTGATGCCCTGGAAGTTGGTGCTGCTCGCGACGCGATCAACGGTCTGGAGGATCGAGTCGATCTGGAGCTGGTTGGCTTCCTTCTCCTCCTTGGAGAGGCCGGCGGAAGAAGCCGAGCCGGTCACGAGGCCCTGAAGCTCGACGAGGAGGCTGGAGACTTCCTGGAGGCCGCCCTCGGCGATGTTCGCGACCTGGTCGGCGCGATCCGCGTTGGAGATAGCCTGGTTGAGTGCCTTCTGCTCCGAGCGGAGATTTTCGCTGGCGATCAGGCCGGCGGGATCGTCCTTGCCGCGGTTGATCTTGACACCGGTGGCGAGGCGCTCGAGGGCGGTCGAGAGACCAGAGTTGTTCTGGCTCAGGACGCGCTGAGCAATCATCGACTGAACGTTCGTGTTGATCCGACCCATGGGTAACCTCCGTGCTCGTGCAAGCCGCCATCAATGCGGCCAGCAACAGGTCCAGCTCCCCCGATGCCCCACGTGGGCTTCGGAGACGAGGCGGGGCCGTTGCAAGGCCCGGCTCGCGGAAAGTCGGGTTCCGTCCCGCTTCCGTGCCTGTCGGACGCACGTTCCGACAGGCGAGTCTGGCATCGGAGCGTCTCAGGCGTCGATTCAGTCCAAAGCGCGCCAAATCACAAAGATTTCGCGTTATTTCCCCTCAGAAGGGGGGGTTACCCAGCCAGTTGGTAAAGAAAAGACCCCGCCTCGGAAGGAGGCGGGGTCGGTGTAAACGCCGGGTTTTGGGGTCGAGGTTGGGGGATCTGTCCCTCGAGGACGTTCGTCAGTTCGGGATCAGCCCAGAAGCTGCAGGACCTGCTGGCTCTGCTGGTTGGCGAGTGTGAGGGCCGAGGTGCCAGCGGAGGAGAGGATCTGGGCGCGGGTGAGCTTGCTGGTCTCGACAGCGAAGTCGGCGTCGCGGATGAGGGACTCGCTGGCGGTGAGGTTCTCGAACTGGCTCTGAAGGGCGCGCTGGTTGGGATCCAGCACGTTTCGTTCGAAGGCACCCAGGCGACCACGCATCAGGGTGACTTCGTCCATCGACTTGGCGAGGATGGACTGGGCGGCGGTGAAGTCCCCGCCTCGGGCGATGGAGTCGCGGATTGAGTTGCCCTCTCCGTCCTTGATTGAGGAGAGGAACTGCAGAGCGCCGTTGACGAGTGAGCCTCCGAGCTTGCTCGCGGAGACCGAGCCGATTCCGATGGTGGCCTGCTGGAGGGCGGTGACATCAGGCCCGAGTTGGAAGAGGGCTCCGCCGCCGGTGATGAAGAAGGAACTCGAAGCGAGCGATGGGTCGGTTGCGAGAGACTCGGTAAGGTCGACCTCGATGCCGAGAGTTGGCGTGTTGAGGATGGCCTTGAGCCCGCGGCCAGCGGCGAGATTTCCGTTGATGAGGGCCGAGACGTCGCGGCCGACATCGCGCTGCGCGGGGACGATGTCGTTGGCGGTGATGAGGGCGGCCCAGCCGAATGGGGATCCGAAGACGACGGGCTCGTCGGTGTTGAAGCGGTACATGTCCCAGGAGTCGGAGGTGGGATCGCTGGGACCGCCGAGGCGACGGACGGAGACGAAGGCGTCGGAGCCGTACTCCAGCGAGCGGAAGACGAGTCCTGAGCTCGCGTTGCCGTTGATGAGGGAGGCCTCGACGCCGGTCAGGCCGCGGAAGGAGTTGATGGCGGTGACGACCTGCGCGAGGCTGATGCCGGAGGCGAGGCTCACGGTCTGGACTCCTGTGGGTCCCGCGATCTCGAGGCTCATGGAAGAGAGGAGCACGCCGGCGGGCGTGGTGGCGCCGTTGTAGAGGAGTGCACCGTACTGGGCCGAGGCGACCACATCGACGGTGACCTGAAGGTTGGCCTGGTCGATGAGCGAGGCGTTGTTGACCTTGAGGCTGGAGATGGCGGAGGTTCGCACGCCCGATGT
>JBBQGR010000059.1:0-9729 GCA_038323185.1 Phycisphaerales bacterium
ATGGCGGGGGTCCATCGCTGGGCCCACGAGTTCCGAGAGTGCCCCTGGGTCGAGTGGGCGGTGCGCGGTGATTGCCGGTATGCTTCGCGGATCAGAGGAAGTTTCCTTTGGGTCGTTGCATGAGGCCTCGCGTGCAGGCGTACCGTCGGCCTTCGCGGTGCTGGTTGGCTTGGTTTGGTATCGGGGCGGTGTGTGACGTGCCGGGATGGTCCAGAGTGTTCCTGGCCTTCCCGGGTTTCGCAAGAGTTCGGTCGGCCTAGTCCGGGGGCATTTGCGTGGTGGAGCCAGGAACAGATCGTGGTCGGAAGCTCGCCGGGCTTGCTTCAAGCCTGAAGGTGACGCGCGCCCAGCTCATGGGTGCGGATGCGGAGTTGCGTTCGGAGCAGTTGCGCGATGTCGTCCAGGCGACGGTGGCGCAGCTGCCGCTCCAGGAGCGAGAGGCATTCCTCAAGGAACTGATGGACGCCTTCCCGACGTGGTCCTCGGCGGGACCGAGCGTTCCGACTGCCAATCCCGGAAAGGGCGCGGCGGACCTCAAAGACCCGACGGTCCTGGTCGGCCGGCTCGTGGATCTGGCAAAGGGAATGACGGACTCGCAGAAGGCGGCGGTCTCGAGCGTGCTCGCATCGGCTGGGCTTGCTTTGAAGGAGACGGTCGAGGTCAAGGTGCCCACGCCGGCGGCGGGGGGCGGCGGGGCGGACGTGCCGGAAGCTGTGGCGGCGGAGATCCGCAAGCTGCTGAAGCTGCCGCCGGACGCGTCAATCAATCCTGCGCGGGCCGCGGAGGCGATGCCGCTGCTGGTGGACTTCACGCTGAGGCTTGAGCAGTGGGGCTGCAGCTACTGGCGATCAATTGCGCCCGAAGCTCGGACGCAGCTCTTCTCCGTCCTGGAAAAGGACCTTGGCAAGTTCGTGACGGGCGATGAGAAGACCACTCGTGAGACGGTCGTGGACAGTGTTCACAACCTTCGCAGCCTGGTCTCGCTGCTGATGAAGAGCGCGGGCGACGCGAGCAAGCAGTTCTCGCGCGATCACCTGGCGCGGTTCGGCGTTGCGGAGATCGAGCGGGAGGTCGGTCCCGGCACGTTCATGAAGAACCAGGCCGTCAGCGCGTGGGAACACTACAAGAAGTTGATGTCGGACATGGACGCCGCGGCGATGGAGAAGCGTCTGACGGCGGTGATCGCCAAGGACGTGGACACGGCCCTCTCGGGCGTTGTGCGCAAGCGGAAGTAGGCCGGGTGCGGGGGAGGGGCCGGGTTGGACTGGTCTGGTTGATCTGGTCGGAATCGATGGGAGCTTCGTATGTCGAGCGTTGGTCAGGTCCACTGGCACGAAGGGCTCTTTCTCCAGCCCCACCACTTGCAAACCATGCAGCGTGAACTGCTGGACGCGTCGTGGCGTGAGCGCCGGATGACGTGGATGTTCCCGTACGGCGTCGTGGAGCTCAAGCTCTCAACGGACGCGCTGGAGAACATGCTGGTGCGGATCGACCGTCTGCGCGCCGTGATGCCCAGCGGGATCGAGATTGACATCCCCGGCAATACCGACCTTCCCGCTCTGGACATCAAGCGGGTCTTCCAGGGCTCGTCCAACTCGTTCATGATCGGCATCGCGCTGCCCCTCTGGCAGGGCGGGCGCGCCAACACCGTGGAGCCCGGGAGCGACGCGATGGCAGCTTCCGGGGCTGCTGCGCGGCGGGGCGTGCAGGCCGACGCTCTGATCAAACGCATCTACCGCGTCAATGAGCTCCAGCGGGCCGACGAGAACACGGGCGAGAATCCGCAGCCACTCATGGTGCGCCGTCTCAACGCCCGGCTCGTTGTCGAGGGCGACGACTTCAGCGATCTCGAGGTGCTGCCGCTGCTGCGCATCGTCGCGGCGGCGGAGGAGCAGACGCTGCCCCGCCCCGACCCGGATTATGTGCCGCCGTGCATGGTGATCGGTGGCTCGGCGCGGCTGCGCTTTGTGGTGCGCGACCTGACCAACTTCATCGAGGCGGCTCGCAAGGAGCACGTGGACAAGCTGACCCGCGGCGGGTTCGCGATGGAGAACCTGCGCCCGCCGCAGATGGTGATGATGATGCGTCTTCGGACGCTCTCACGCTTCGCGGCGTCGCTTCCCACGCTGGTGGCTGGCGGCGTTGGCGGCGCGGGGACGATGGCGCCGGTGGAGGCGTACCTGCAACTGCGCGAGATGCTGGGCGAATTGGCCGCGCTGAATCCGGCGCGAGACATGTTCGACGCGCCCAAGTACGACCACGACAATCCGCTCCCGGTCTTTCTGGACCTGGACAAGAAAATTCGTGCGCTGTGCGTTGGTGAGGAGCGAGGCAACACGCTCGAGCTGCCGCTCGTCAGCGATGGCACCGCGACGGTCTCGGCGACGATGACCGAGGAGCACCTGACCAAGCCCAACGGCTACTGGCTCTGCATCAAGACGAAGATGGAGCCGAGCATGCTGGGCAAGCTGATCGAGGACCAGGACAAGTTCAAGCTGATGCCCAAGAGCATGATCAAGCTGAACATCTTCGGCGTGAAGATGGAAGAGGATCGTCACCCGCCCATGGGCTTCAAGAGCTCGACGGACCGGCACTACTTCCGGATCGACGTTGGCGCGAGCCAGAAGATGTGGGAGCGGATCACGGCGGAGAAGGCGATCTCGGTGCGCTGGTCCGAGCTTGAGCCGCTGGCGTACGAGGACATCCGGCTGGTGATGTCGTTGCCATGAGTAGTGCGCCGACGACGGCGTAGAGCCGGTCGAAGTGGTGTGGGTTGGTGTATGGAAGGCGGGGGCGAACGATGGAGCATCGGGATGAGCCTTTTAGAGATCTGTGAGCCGCTTCTGCAGTATGTGTGCCGCCTCAATCGCCTCGGGCGGCGCGGGGGCCGCCAGGACTGGGGCATCATCCGCAGCGAGATCAAGCAGATCTTCGCGGACATGAAGCAGAAGGCGGACCAGACGCCGGGCATGACCGGTCCGTACAACGAGATCGAGCCGGTGCTGGTCTTCTTCACCGACTCGATGATCCTCAACAGCAAGCTCCCCTCGGGCTGGAAGCCGATGAGCCACGAGCGTGGCGAGCTTGGCTTCGAAGAGAAGTTCTGGGATCTTCTTGAGGACACGATGCGCGACGCCAGCGAGGGCGCGACGCAGCGGTTGTCGGTCTTCTATGTGTGCATCGGTCTCGGGTTCACGGGCTTGTACACGGGCCAGCCCGACTACATCCGCCGCAAGATGCTTGAGCTGGCATCGCGCCTGCGCGGGATGGTCGATGCGGACATGTCCGCAAAGATTTGTGCCGAGGCGTACGAGAACGTAGACACGCGGAACCTGACGCTGCCTCCCCACCGCAGCCTGACGGCGGTGCTGATCGGGCTTCTGGTGATGGTCGCGGTGCTGCTCTTCGGCTACTTCAAAGTCTTCGGCGATGCGACCAAGGACATCCAGTCCTCGCTCAGCGCGACCAACGCTCGGGGCGCGGCGGAGCCGGGCCCTGGAACGTGACGGGTCGTGACTGGTCGTGACGGGCATGATCAGGCATGATCGTGCCTGGTCATGTGCGGCGGGCTGAGTCGTTGCCCATGCCGTGAGTGGATGGCGTGAGCAAGGCGGAGGGTGCCCCGGGGGGGCGTTGATTGCCGGTGTGTATTGTCCGGTGGAGAACCAGTGCTATGAACTTTCTCTCGAGCTTCTCGAACTTGCCCGGCCCCGCGAAGGTGGTTGTGCTGATTGCCAGCGGCGCGGGGATGTCGTCGATCGTGGCGGCCCTGATCCCGGGCAGCAACCCGATGTTCACGTACATCGCCATCGGGGTTGTGGCTGTAGCGGTGGCGCTGCTGCTGTGGAAGCTGACGCTCCACCTGCGCACGAAGATGAAGTCCGGCTCCTTTGCTCTGGGACTCACGAAGTCTGCGGGGCGGTCCGTGGCGGACCCGGCCCTCAAGGCCCGCATGGACGACCTTCGCAAGAAGTTCGATGAGGGCGTTGAGATCTTCAAGAAGAACGGCAAGGACATCTACAGCCTGCCGTGGTACATGATCGTCGGCCCCAGCGCCTCGGGCAAGACCGAGGCGATCCGCCACAGCAACATCGGCTTCCCGCCTGGCTTGCAGGACTTCCTGCAGGGGACCGGCGGCACGCTGAGCATGAACTGGTGGTTCACGAACCACGCCGTCATCATCGACACGGCCGGGCGCATGTTCATGGAGGAGGGTGAGGGCACCGAGTGGAAGGAGTTCCTCAAGCTCCTCCGCAAGGACCGTCCCGACTGCCCGATGAACGGGCTGCTGCTGGTGATCTCGGTCGAGAACCTGCTGAAGGATTCGGCCGAGAAGATCGAGCAGGTCGCGGGCGTGATTGCACGCCAGCTCGACGTCATCCAGCGCACGCTCGACGTGCGTTTCCCCGTGACGGTCCTGGTCACCAAGTGCGACAAGATCACCGGCTTCCGCGACTTCTTTGAGACCCTCAACGACCCCGCGCTCCAGCACCAGATGCTGGGCTGGAGCAATCCGGCCTCCCTCGACGAGGCCTTCAAGGCCGACGCGGTTTCGACGCATCTCGAGACCGTCCGCCAGAAGCTCCTCAAGCGCCGCATGGGCCTGCTCCAGAACCCCGTCCACACCGAGGACCCCACCGCGCGCCGCACGGACCAGGTCGATGAGATGTTCGAGCTGCCCAACAACCTGGTGCGGATCGCCCCGCGCCTCAAGAGCTATCTCGAGAAGATCTTCGTTGCCGGCGAGTGGAGCCCCAAGCCCCTCTTCCTGCGAGGCATCTACTTCACGAGCTCGATGCGCGAGGGCCAGGCCCTTGACATGGCGCTCGCGCAGTCGCTGGGTGTCGACGTGGACTCGATCCCCGGCGGCAAGGAGTACAGCAAGGAGAAGGCCTATTTCCTCCGCGACACCTTCATGAGCAAGATCTTCCGCGAGAAGGGGCTCGTGACCCGCGCGACCAACGTCAACAAGCAGCTCGCCAAGCAGCGGGCGATGCTCGCCTTCGGCTCGATCGCGGCGGTGCTGATCATCGGCACCCTCGTCGCGTTCCAGTACTGGCAGTTCCAGACGACCATCGGCGCGCCCGCGCAGTTCTGGAAGAACGTCAATCTCTGGGACGCCTGGACACGCGAGCGTGCCGACCGCGCGCCCGGTGACGACCGCTGGCCCGTTGTCCGGCCCGAGGGTGACAAGTGGGTCTACAACGCGCGCTTCGGTGATGCCAACGGGTTTGCAAACCCCGGCAACCCCGCCGGCGCGATTGTCTCATCCAACGCAGGTCTGCCCGAGCTCCTGACCGAGACCGCAACTTGGGCCGGGAAGGGGATCGACCCGCCGCTGATTGCGGTGCTGGCGGTGCCGGAGAACGCGATCGAGCGGGACATGATCGGAGCGCACCGCTCGCTGACCGAGCGGCACGTCCTGATGCCGCTGCTCTCGGCTGTGCGTAATAAGCTGGCCAACGAGCCCAACACCGCATGGAACGACGACGCCATCACATCGCTCGCGCAGCTCGTGCGTGTTCAGACGTTCTCGCACGGCCTGACTCCTGCGGTGGATGCTGGTCCGGGTCTGCTCGACGCGGCCAAGGGCCTCGCGTTCGGCAAGACACCTGCACCGGGCGCGCGATCTGGCACGCTGGCACTCGCGCCGATGCTGACGACGCTCCTCGGTCCCGATGAGGCACGAAAGATTCCAGCATCTGAAGTAGCTTCGCTGCAGGCCGCGGCGGACGCGGCGTATGGCGGTGCCTTCAAGAGCGATTCGCCGCTGGATCGCCTCGAAGCAAACCTGCCCGACAATACCACGAAGGTCGAGAAGGCCGTCGAGGCCATGGTTGCATCGCTCAAGAATATGGGCGCAGGTGGCGAAGCGCTCGGCCGCATTCGCGCCGTCGCCGATGCGCTCGATGAGTTCCGCAAGGCCGAGCTTGCTCTGCTCGCGCTCCCGTTTGTTCAAGCGACCGACCCGGCCGAGCGCCCCTCTGCCACCGGTGGCACGATCAAGGATCCGCAGACCGTCGCGGAGTATCGCGATCGCTTCCAGGCCGAGTTTGACAAGGCCTTCGAGCGCCTCACCGCTGCGAACGACGCCGTCGGTGCCGCGGTGCAGCGGATGGGCCCAGACATCGCGTCCAACCCCATTGAAGCCTTCGAGCGATCAGACAAGGAGCTCAGGGCTCTGGTCGCAACGGCCTTCTCGCGGCTGAGCGAGCAGTTGCCCGTGCGATCAGGATCGCTTGCATCGCAGATTCCCGGCCAGGCAACGACTGCGGGGGGCGACGCGGGGGGCAAGGCTCTCGCCGCGATCGATTCACAGATGTCGCAAGAGCCCGCGCCGATTGCGATCCTCCGCAAGCGGCTGGATGATGAGCGTGCGGTGACGGAGCAGCAGCTCGGCGAGCAGCTCGTGGCGATGCGAGCACGATTGGGCACGACGCTTCCCATGCTGGCGATGGGCACGCTTGGCCGCGATCAGACTCGCGCGTACCAGCTCCGCTACAGCATGTACGCCGCGGCGAAGAACGCGGTCGAAGCAGCGGCCAAGCCGGTCGAGGCCGATGAGGGTGATGGATTCGCGTCGCCCGCGATTGCAATCGGTCGCGTGAATGAACGTGCGACCAAGGCCGCAGCGGAGATCGAGTCTTCCGCGACATGGACCGCGCTCCCGAGCGAGAAGTGGCTCCAGCCGGGCAACCCGCTCGAGACAGATCGCGTGGCTGGTGCCGGGCGCGCCAAGCGGATCGTTGACCTCGCTTCGATGCGCGCGATGAACGCCGTGGTCCTCTCAGAGCTTGGACGTGATTGGCTCAAGAGCTCTGACTCAGTACGCAAGGCGGTCGCGTTGCTGGCCGAGAGCCCCGAGGCCAAGGAGCGCGTTGCTGATATGGACGAGAAGGCGCGGCAGCTGTGGGACAGCAGACGCTGGATCCATCCCGAGCTTCCCTTCGCCGGATTCGAGCCCGATAAGAGCTTCGATGCTGGCTATCACCCTGGCGCGGCCGCGGAACTTCTCGGCGCGCTCGGCGAGATCCGCCAGAAGACCCGATCAACTTCCGAGAGTGGCGGCGGTGCGATCCTGGGCTCGGTAGAGATTCGCAGCAGCGAGTCGTACCGGCGTGCCATGGACTCTGCGGACAAGTACGTGGGCGACTTCATCTCGCGCTGGCGCCGGTGGGCCGTTGAGTCAGACCCGACGGTCGAGACCTGGGAGTCGCTCGCGAAGGCGCTTGACGATACCGACGCGGCGTCGATCAACGAGGCGCTCCTGGGCCTTCGCGATCAGGCGCGGCTTGCGATCGACGCGGTCAACATCCCCTCGCTCGAGACCAGCGCGGACCGCCGCGCCACCGCGATCAGGGAGATCGATGCGGAGTACAAGGAGGTCGAGGAGGCAACGGCCAAGAACATCTTCGTTCGCTGGCGCAGCCTGAGCAAGATGAGCCCGGAGAAGGCGGCCGATGGGCTCCGCGCCGAGATTCGTCGCGGCAAGGGCGGCGACGTTCTGCAGGAGATCGGCTCGCGCGAGTCCTACTGGAACAAGCTCCAGTTCGCGATGCTCAACGCGCTCGCAGGCGGGGCCGGCGGTGAGATCGCCCGCGCTCAGCAGCTCCTGATGAAGGATGCCAAGGCCGTGCCTCTCTTCAGGGGCGCGACCTCCAACCCCGATCTCTCGGCGGACCAGCTGCGGGCTATATCGGTCGCGATGGAGAAGGTTGGCGGTAGCACGACGGCCCAGCCTGGAGCCGCAGACATCGAGGAGGCGCTCGGCGAGGTACCCGCGCTCTTCCGCGACGACGCTCGCTCACTCTTTGGCGGCACATGGATGACCGAGTCGCGCAGGCGCTGGCTGGACAAGCTCGGCCGCGCGGTTATGGCGATGAAGGCCGAGAAGAGCTTCGAGGTCGTGATCGAGCATCCTGGAAATGACTCGGCGGATCCGCCAGCGGGCAAGCAGTTCGCGGCGTTCCGCAGCGATGGCCAGTTCCTCAAGTTCGAGGGCAAAGTTGTCGTCTTCAATCTTAACCAGTCGCCCCCGGCCGATGGCCGCCGCGCGACGGTGGTGCTCCCGGCTTCGGGGAGCGTTGAAGTCCTGTTCTATGGCACGGATCCCCTCGGCGACGCGGCACTCGCGAACCCCTCCGCAACAAACACGCTCACCGGCGCGTGGCCCTTCCTCGGTTCGGTCCTGTCGAACCCGGCAAGCAAGTCCGGCGGTGCCAAGGGACGCTGGCTGACGCAGATTGATGGCGTTTGGCTCGCGGTGCGTGTGCCCGAGCGGCTGGACCTCGCGCAGTGGCCCGAGGCCGCGGACTGGCCAGCGAACTAGCTCGCGAGCCAGCGGGCGCGTACGCGGATGATGCTCCTCTGGCTTGTACCGTGATCGGTGATTTCGTTTGGCGCGGCGTCGGTGGACATGATCCAAACAGGCCCAAGCCGCGGGCGGCCTAGCGAGTGGAGCGATCGATGGCGAGCCCTCAGGGACGAACACTTCGTGTGCACGTGGCGGCGTTCGGGAAGCACCCCGGCTGGGACGATCACATCGAGGAGATCGGCCTCGATTGCGACGCGCTGGTGCGAGCCAAGCGCGTGCTCTACAGCGACGGCATCGCGGGCAACATCGACTCTGGCTCGTGGGAGAAGCTCGCCGACGAGCAGCGTCTGCCAACCTTTGCTCATCACTGGTACTGGAAGCTGGGCCAGGATCTGGTCGTCGGTCGGATGTGGTCCAGCCGCGACGGCAAGGGGCGCACGAAGTATCCGATGGTCGTCTGCGCCATGATCGATGGCGCGAGCCCGGCGTGGGCGATTGAGCGCATCCACCGGCGGCTGGCCGCGATCGAGGAATCATGCGTTGGAACGCAGTCGGCAGAGCTCGTGCGGCTTGCCATCGGCGAGGCACGCAGAGCGCTGGAAGACGAGGCTGCGCTCGAATCCGCGCAGCCATCTACGCCCTCACTCTCTGATGCCGAACTTCTGAAGCGTCTGGTGCAGAGACCCGAGCTCAACATGCCGGAGCCAGCGGCCGGTTCGGAAGGTGGCGAGTCCGGGGATGGCGTGGGCCTGGTGCGGATCCTGTACGAGATGGACCGCGAGATGGGCCCGTACCTGATGCGAGTCAATCGGAAGACCACAACGTCTGGCCCGATCCATGCCCAGCACATTCGCGTGCCCAAGGGCTCCACGAACAACGCGGAGGCAGCACGAGCCTGGATGGCGTTGATGGGGCAGATGCTCGCGGCGTCGTCGCCCCTCATGCTGATCGAGCCCCGCGAGCAGCCCTTCATCGATGTGATCGTCGGTGATCCCAAGCCCGCGCAGCTCTTCTGCGTCCGCGCGGGGCTCAAGGGCCTGCCGCTGACCAGCAGCGTTCCATACACCATCGATCCCGCGTTCATGGCAACAACGCGCGCGCGCATCGCGGAGTGGGTGTTGGGCAAGAGCTTCGCCGCGGCGCAGGTCGCATCGCCGAGCGCGGCAGCCGGTGGCAAGAAGGTCAGCGGCAAGAAGGCGCTGATGGTAATCGGCGGGGCTGGCGTCCTCTTCTTCATCGTCCTGCTGCTGATCGTCATGTTCGGCGGAAAGGGCAAGCAAGAGAGTCAGCCGGGAACGAACGACACATCATCCAAGCCCACCCAGGCCCAGCCAGCCGCGGCACCAACGCCACCAGTTCCCGCACAGCCCGCGCCCGGATCAAACAGCGGCACGGCGAATGCCAAGCCAACGAGC
>JBBQGR010000060.1:0-9722 GCA_038323185.1 Phycisphaerales bacterium
TGCGCACGGGTGGTCCTGGCGTCCCTTGCTACGAGCGAGGGCGGCTTTGTCGCGGGCGCACTTGGACGGGCGTGACCTTTGACAGGGGCTTTGAGGATCGCAAGCTGCCTCTTGGCTGACCTGTGTGGGCACGACCGCGAAGCTTTGCCTTTCTCTCGATCCTCGTCTTTGTCGCCGGTTGGACCACCGGGCCTTGGCTTGGTGCCTTTGCACCTTGCTGGCCGACCGACTGGGCTGGCGACTCTGACTTGGGCCGAAATAATGCGGGCCTCTATACACACGCCTCGCGCCCGCGCCTGTGCGCACAGGGAGCGTTCGAGGTTGGAGGCTCAGGTGGTTTTGAGGCTGGGAATCTCGGGGAAGAAATAATCTGTAAGATTTTGCGAGGGATGGGGGTGGGCGGGAGTTTTGTGCGCACAGGAAGGGATGAACGGAGAGGCATGAAGGCAGGCAGGGGGAGGGAGGGGAAGGCGATGGAGGCACGGGAAGAGGTTTTGAGTTAAGAAGGCATCTGGGCAGGAGGCATCTGGGCATCGAGTGGGGAGGCCGCTTGGCGTCGAGGGGCGGTGGTTGGTGTTAGCCGAACTTTCGCTTGAGCAGTGCGTCGGCGACGGCTGGGAACGCTACGAAGAGGCCTGCGAGGAGGCGTGTGGGTAGGCTTGTCCAGACTTCGCCTTTGGGTCTCTTGAGGCATCGCACTACGGCGCGGGCGACGACCTCTGGCGATTGGGTGAACATTGCTGGCGTTCGGGTGATGATGCTGCTGGACTGACGGTCTTTGGCGACGCGCATTGACGTGCCGAATTCTGTGCTGGTTCCGATTGGGTGGACTGTTGAGACGTGGATTCGGTCTGCCGCGAGCTCGACTCGCAGAGCGCGGCCGATGTGGTCCTGCGCGGCCTTGGTTGCTGAGTATGCGGAGAGTCCGGGGATTCCGATCTTTGAGACGCACGAGGAGCAGATCAGCACGTGGCCGCCGGGGCTTTGTTTCGTGCTGCGCATCTGCGCGATTGCTGGCCTGATTGTTCGGAGTGTGCCGTAGAAGTTGGTCTCGAAGATGGCGCGGACGGCGTCGTCGCTTGCTTCGAGCACGCTGGACTCGAGTCCGTAGCCAGCGTTGGCGAAGACGGCGTAGATCGAGCCAAATTCCTGGACGGTCCTGGCGATGAGTGCGTCGCAGTCTTCTTGCCGATCGACATCGCAGGCCACCGCGATGGCTTGGCCGCCGGTGGCGCGGATGGCGGCAACTGCGGTCTCGAGTTTGTCCAGGCGCCGAGCGGCGAGGACGACGGGCATTCCTTCTTGCGCGCAGGCGACGGCGGTCGCGAGCCCGATCCCCGATGAGGCACCGGTGATTGCGATTGGGCGGCCGCGAAGATCGATGGACATCTCAACTCCCGGGTGGGGGCGCGAAGGATGTGCGCCTGTGGAGCAAACGGTTGGACCGAACGGAGACGCGTGACCGTTTACTTCAGGCGCTGAGTCGGGCCACTATGCAGCAACATTCAAACGGTTGATCGCACCGGACAGAGCATCGGCGTTGGCCCTTGGCCTGAGATCTTCATGGCTGGCATGCTAGTCCGCAACGCGCTCGCGCTGCAAGACTTGCTTGTTGATCCGTACGCGGGCCTTACTTGGCCTCGGTCGTGGTGGTCGTGGTGGTGGTGGTTAGCGCGGTGAAGGCTGGCGTGGTGGAGTTCATGCTGTTGTTTTCGGTGATCACGCGCTGGCTGGCTTCACCTGCGCGGGTGAGGTCCGTGCCTGCGCCCTTAACGGTGTTGCAGGCTGCGAGGGCCATGGCTGCACCTGCGACCGAGAGGAGCAGAACGACGCCGCGAACGCGCGAGAGGGTGCAGGTGTTCTTCATGACGGAAATGTAGCAATCTTCCTTTTATCCTCTGCCGGGCTCGGACGCGTCCGACAGGCCGCTGTTTTCTGTCATGCTGGTCATCTTGACATTCTTACGGGCTCTTCGCGACTCCAGCCCGTAACTCCATCGGCCGCAAATTCTTATGGCTTCGTTCGTCGGTCGCTCGCTCGTCGCGGAGGACCGGGATCATTCGGGGCGGGCGAGCCGTGACACTTGACCCGCGTCCAGCCAGGCGCGTGCGAGCGTGACGTCTTCTCGTGTCAGTTCGTGGCCTGAATCGAGTTCTTCGAGTGTGATTTCGATGCTTTGGGCTTGGAGCATGGCCGCGAGGCGGCGCGAGTTTTCTGCGGGGACGATTGGATCCTTGAGTCCCGCGAGGATGAGCGCGCGAGTGCCGGGGGCGGCGGGATGCGCGGCGGGCTGCGCGGCGGAGTCCAGTGGGACCATGGCGCGGATGAGGATCGCGGACTGCGGCGTGTGGATGGCTGGCGGCCTGAGGAGCATCATCGCGGCGGCGATGTTCGCGCCGTTGCTGAAGCCGACGGCGGTGATCGCGGCGGGATTGAGGGCGTATCGCTGGGTGGCCGCGTCGATCCATGTGGCGAGGTCGGCGGCGCGACGGACCACGTCCTGGGCGTCGAAGACTCCTTCTGCGAGTCGGCGGAAGAAGCGCGGCATGCCGCGCTCAAGGACGTTGCCGCGCGGCGAGAGGACCGCGGCTTCTGGATCGAGCATGCGAGCGAGTGGGAGCAGGTCGCGTTCGCTGCCGCCGGTGCCGTGCAGCATCAGCAGTGTGCGAGGGCACGCGGACCCGGAAGGGACGAAGATGTGCTCGTGGATGTTGAGGGACATGGTGGCTCTTTGGGAAGGGGTTGAGTGGTTGAGTGGTCGTGTGAGAGGAGAAGCGTTGAGCCCGATGCGCAGGCTCAGAGCCGCGGCAGGAAGGACTCGATGACGCCGCGACGGTGCTCGTACATTGCGGGCAGCTTCAGCGATTCGCCGAGTGACTCGAGCGGCTCGTCGATGGCAAAGCCGGGCGCGTCGGTTGCGACCTCGAAGAGGACGCCGCCGGGCTCTCTGAAGTAGATCGACTTGAAGTAGTTGCGGTCCATCTGCGGCGAGACGTTGCGGCTTTGTGCGACGAGCTTGGCGTGCCAGGCCATCTGCTGGAGTTCGTCGCTGGCGCGGAAGGCGATGTGGTGCACGATGCCGCCGCCGAGCTTGCCGATTGCAACGTTCTCGTTGACGACGATGTCGACGTGGCGGGCGGTGGCGACGTCGGTGTGGATGGTGGAGAAGCGGTGGCGGGTGAGGCCGCCGGCGTTGCTGGTCTCGCTCGCAACGCGGCGCATGCCGAGGAGATCGGAGAGCAACCGTGCGGTGCCGTCGAGCGAGCGTGAGACGATTGTGGCGGAGTGAAATCCTCGGATGGCGTGCTGGATCGGAACTGGGGGGAGTGCTCCCGCTGCGAGCGCGTCGGCGAGGGGATTGGCGGTCTTCGTGGTGATGGTTGCGGCGCGGGCGGGGTCTGCGCCTGCATCCTCGATCAGTTCGAGGCGCATTGCGTCGTGGTCCTCGAAGGGGAGGACTCGCGTGCCGAAGCGAGTGGTGATGGAGCCGACGACGACGCCGACCTCGCGCGGGAGGGCCGCGAGCCGGTTGCGCCAGAATTCGAGGCTGTGTTGAGCGACGGCGAAAGCGGTTGCGTTGAGGAAGCTGGCTCCATGGTCTCCTCGCTTGACGTGCGGCCAAGGGAAGAAGGTCATGATGGTGCCGGGGCTTCCCGGATCGTCGCCGTAGTAGAGGTGGTAGGTTCCGGGGTCGTCGAAGTTGACGGTCTTCTTGATGAGGCGGAGGCCGAGGACTCGGGTGTAGAAGTCGACGTTGCGTGCGGGGTCGCTGGCGATGGCGGTGATGTGGTGGATGCCGCGTGTGGCGTGGCTGGTGGGTTCGGACGCGTTCATGATGGGTCTCCTTCGGGGCGGGGACGCCTTTTCATGTATGGACAATCTTTGTTTGAACAGTATATGTAGAATTGGGAGGCGGGTCTAGTTCGCGTGAGTGGCCCTGCGTGGAGCCTCACCGGGCGTGCGGCTTGGCCGCGACGCCCGGTTACTGACACTTGCCGCTTTGCGGCATTGGAGGTGTGCGTGCCTCTTCGCGGCGGTGAACTTGTGCATGTTCACTCGCGACTTCGCAGATGCGCTCATGGGCAAGTTTCGGGTGCTTTGACGAGGCGTTGCGATTTCCGACAGAGGGCATTCATCAAGCCCGAGGCGAGTCGTTGGATTGCCGGGGAGGTCTCCTGGGGCCGCGGTAGCTGAGCGCCCAGATGAAGATCTCGCGGGAGATGTCGCGTGACGCCGCGGGTTTGATGGTTCCTGCGCTCTTGAACATCGTGCGAGTGCGTTTGAGGAGCTCGGGGAAGGGCTCGCCCTCGAGGACCTTCATGCAGAGATTGCCGCCGACGCGGAGGAGGTGCGGGCAGAGGTCCACGACGGAGTCGCAGAGGCGAGCGGAGAGGAAAGCGTCGCCGTGGCCTGTGGTGTTGGGTGCCATGTCGCTGATGACGGCATCGAAGAGCCAGACGTGGTCTTGGGGCAACTGGCTGATCTGCCAGGCGCCTGCGTTTGCTGGCGCGGGAGCCGCGGGATTGGTCGATGCGTCTGGCTGTCGCGATTGACCCAACCCGGCGGCGTCGAGAAGTTCGGCGGGGTCGAGCTTGAAGGCATCACCGACGAAGGTGCAGATGGTGGGTCCGAGATCGGCCTTGATCTCTTGAAGGTCGATGCCGACGGCGCGGCCTTCGTGTCCGATGACACTTTCGACGACCTGGAGCCAAGAGCCGGGCGAGCAACCGAGATCAAGGACGCAGTCGCCGCGCTTGAAGATGCGGCGTTTTTGGTTGATCTCGATAAGCTTGTACGCGGAGCGCGCGACGAAGCCCTCGGCCTTGGCCTTCATGAAGTACACGTCGTGCAACACTCTGGGCTTGGCCAACGCTGGCTCCGAGATCTGGACGTGGTGGAGAACCTGACTTGGCACGCCCTTGCGATCGACGTTGCACGCTAGTGCGGGATCTCTTTGACGGCGTTGCGGTTCCACGCGGGAATGCGCACGACGATGGGGCCGCGCTCTTGCTCGATGATGCACTGGCAGGAGAGGCGGCTGTTCCGCTGGAGTCCGGGCGCTTCTTCGACGCGGTCTTCTTCGGCTTCGGTTGCTTCGGCGAGGTCCTTCTCGCCGCGCTCGATGTAGACGTGGCAGGTGGAGCAGGCGCAGACGCCGCCGCAGGCGTGCTCGATGTTGATGCCGTGCTCCATCGCGAGTTCGAGGAGGCTCTCGCCCTTGCCGCCCATCAGCTCGATCTCGCGCTGGTCTTTGCCGGTGAGTGAGAGGGGGTCTTCCATCACGAACTTGACCGGCACGACGTCTGGGCCGTGCTCGCGGTCGGAATGCTTCAGGTGCATCGAAAGGATCTCCGTGCGAAGCACCGGGGTTGGCCCGGGTTCGGCTGGATCGATCCTAGGGACGCCGCGCTCCCCGCCTCGGAGTTCCTACGCTGGGCCCATGCCTAATCCTGCGCTCCTCGAAGCCTTCCCGACTCCTGCCGAGCAGCCCTTTGTCATTGAGCATTCGGCCGACGAGTTCACGAGCGTCTGTCCGAAGACGGGGCACCCCGATTTCGGCGTGATCACGGTGCGGTTTGAGCCGCGTGCCGCGAGCGCGGGAGGCGTGTGTGTTGAGCTCAAGAGCCTGAAGATGTACTTCCAGAGCTTTCGCAGCGAGGGGATCTACTACGAGGCCGTGACCAACCGCATTCGCGACGATCTCGCGGCGCTCATGAACCCGGCGTGGCTGCTGGTGCGGAGCGACTGGCGCGGGCGGGGCGGGATCCGCTCGGTCGTTCGTGCCAGCCATGGCAATGTGCCGGTTGAGTGGCGGGCGTAGGCGGCCAGATGCTTGGGCTCAGTGCTCGGCTGAGTGCTCGGCTCGGCCACACGGGCGGCCCTTCGGGCTGCTGCGGGCAGAGGCATGATCAAGACGTGCGGCGTTCTTTCCGGGGGTGTCGTCGCTGCGCTCCTCCACCGCCCGGCTACGAAAGTAGAGGGCTTCGGCCTCAAATAAGCACGTCACGGAGTGACGTGGTACCCGCGAGAAAAACCACGTCACGAAATGGCGTGGTACCCGGGGCAGCGGAGCGAGGTGGTTGAGCGCGAGCGAGGCTGGGCTTATTCAGCTTCTTCGAGCCGGCGCGGTGCGACGCTTGAGACGAGCCTGATCGTGGGTGTTTCGAGGTCGGTCTTGAAGCTGGCATCTTGGAAGTCGTTGGGACGGATGTTGAGGTCCACGGTGGCGCGTTCGAGGCGAGGGCCGATGCCGTACCGAAGCGTGAAGCGGGCCTCGACCACGCCGGTCAAGAGCGGGCGCTCGATGACTGCGGTCTCTGCGCCGTTGATGAATGTGGTCTGGACGTACCAGAGCTCGAAGGGTGCCTGCGAGCCAGCGGGGGCATCGCGGCGTTCGACGCGGACGATGCGACGCTCGAGCGTTGCGGGATCGTCGAGGGTCACGAACTCGATGGCGGTAGAGTCAACCGGGTTCTGGTTCGGATCGAGCACGTCGCCGGGGAATGGACCAAACTCGGTTCCGGTGCGGATCATCGCCATGGTGCGGGCCATGACCATTCGTGCGACGACGTTGGTGCTGGCGGACTCGGTCGTGAGCTTGTAGCTCTTGTACGAGGTGTCGAGTGCCGCGAGGGTCGCGGTCAGGAGCGTGCCGGTGATCGCGAGCGCGATCAGCACCTCGATGAGGCTGAAGGCTCGTGCGGAGCGCTGTGCTCGGAGGTGGTTGGCTCGGGCGTGAGTGGCTCGGGCGTTGTTGGTGCGAATGGTGCTGGTACTCATGGCCTGCCCTCCCGGTACGTGCCCGCGACGGGGACGGTCTGCATCGGGAGCATCACGCCGTCGGGGAGCGTCATGCCTGGATTGAAGCGGATGGTGATTCGGCCAAAGCCGTTGAATGGAACGGCGGCGGAGTTCGCGGGCTGCGGCTGGGTGTGGGCCACGTCGGCCAGGCCGTCGCCGTCGGTGTCCCAGCCGACAATCCGCACGCCGCCGACCACGGGGAGCGTGAGGGGGTCCAGGGCTTCGCTGTCGCCATCATCAGGACCGAAGTAGCCGAGCGTCGTGTTGAAGGCGGCGGGGTTGCCGATGGGATTTCCGGCCGAGTCACGCATGGGGCCCTCGCCCTGCACCGGCGCGTAGGTGAGCATGAGCGAGCCATCGACGCTGACGTTGCCGCGGGCATCGAGCACGCCCGCGATGATGGCGCCTGAGAGGTTGAGGTTCTGCGCGGGCGGGCTGTTGAAGGAGCCCACATCAACCGAGTAGTTCGCGAGCATCATGGAGCTCTTGGCGATCTCGGGCTTGTCCTGGCTCTCTGGATTCAGGCCGGCGTTGTCGGGCTGCGTCGGGTGCTTCTGGAGGAAGCGCGTCGCGCCGGTGAACTGCACCTTGTTGCGGGTCTGCGTGAAGTTGGTCGGCACGTCGGAGACGATGGATCCGACGAAGAGACAGCCATGGAAGCGGATGTTGTTGGAGATCGACTTGGTGTCCGTGACGCGCCGACCCGCGATCACGAGCGGCTCGGGGAGCGCGTTGTATCCGGGGCGGGTAGTCTGGGTTGAGGGGACGTCGCCCTTGTCCAGCGGCGTCACGGCCATCAAGAGCGGCTGCGCAGGCGGGATCGCGGTCGAGGGGAGCATCGTGGGATATGCGGTGCCGGTGTAGATGAAGCGCGGTGCGACGAGCGTGGGCACGTTGCTGGCGAGCGTGACACGCCCGAACTCGCCCCAGAGCACGTGAGTGTTAGCGGCGATCGTGCGGACGTACGTCACGCCGATGAATGTGCAGTTCACAAAGAGGCCGTTGCTGCCAGCGGGGATCTGGACGTCCTTGAAGGTCATGTTGTGGTAGACCGGGCGGAAGTAGACGTCTGAGTAGCTCGGGCTGTTGAAGGGCATCTTCTCCCAGTAGGCGGTGGCGGCGTTGGCGGGGAGGCCTGTCGCGTCGTCGTTGGCGTCCAATCGCTGGAACCAGGGCGTGCTGGCGTCTGCGGGGCGGGCCTGGTTGTATGTCGGGAGCTGGCTCACGGCGACGCCAAGGTTGGAGGCGACCTGAGTGCTGAAGGCCTGACCGTCGGCTGCGCTCTGGAGTGCGGTGCGGGAGGCGGAGAAGACGGTGGTGTCAACGCTGGGAAGGTCGGTATCGCCGAGCCCGAAGGAGCGCGGTGAGGTTCCGGTGGGAGGCGTTACGGGGCCGCGCAGCTTGGGATCTACGTTGCCTTGCGCGGCCGTCCATGCTGCTTCGGTGGCGCGGAACTTGAGACCGCCAGCAATCTTGGAGTACTGATCGCGCCTGTCGATGTATCCGTCGCGGTACCCCAGGATCTGATCGCGAGCGCTGCCGTCGGTGGGATCGATGTCGAGCATCAGCTCGCCGTTGTTCCAGTAGCCGTTGTTGTTGGCGTCCTGAAAGCCCTGAACGCCGTTCTTGTTGCGGTCGGGATTGTTGCTGTCGATCAGGATCGCGAGATCCTCGTCAACCGCATTGCCGGTCGAGTTGACGAACTCGTTGGCGCCGCCAGCGGCGGAGGTGCCCGCTGTCAGGGCTGGCGAGAGGCAGACGCGTCCGTCGTCGTTGGAGTCGTAGTGGCGGATGAAGATATCGAATTCATCGACGTAACCGTCGCCCGTCGCGTCGGCGAAGGCGTTGTCGGGCTGGCCGTCGCCGTCGTAATCGGTGGTGCCGGAGGGGATGGCGGCGCCCTCGGTGGGGTGACCGACGCGCAGGCGATTGTCTCCATCGACGTCGTACTGCGTGACGTTGGTAAAGAAGTCGGTGAGCTTGCTGTCGAGCGTCGCGTCCATGCCCACGAAGTCCGAGCGCGTCAGGAGCGGATCGGCGTTGTTGAAGCTCACGGCCGTGAATCGCGTGCCCACGTCGCCCTTGATCAGCACGTTCTTGCCGATCATGACGCGCGAGGAGGAGACGATCGCGTGCTTCACGCCCTTGCGCAGCCGGAAGTCCTGGCTGATCGTGCGCGAGATGGGTGTTCCGGCTCGGGTGTAGCCAAAGTCAAAGCCGGTTGAGATGATGCGGATGTCGGTGCCGTTGGCGAGCGGGGCGTAGGTGACCTGGTACGCGAGTGCGGGGTCCGTGCCGCCGTTGGCGCTGGCCTCAACGGCGATGCCGGGCGTAAAGACCCAGTTTCCCGCGGCGTAGACGCTGGCATCCACGCCCGCGAGGGCGTTGCCGATGGTCGGCGTCGTGATGCCCAGGCTTGTCACGATGCCGGCGTCGGCACCGTGGAGCTGCACGAGCGCCGCCGCGAGGCTCGCGGGAGAGCCCAGGTCCTGCCGGCCGGTCTTGGGCGGCAGGGTGGTGACGGAGCCGAGCTCGGCGAGGTTGCCCTGCCAGAGCGCCTCACCAAAGTCGGCGTCGACGTTGCTGCGGCTGACGACGAAGCGTGCCGCGGACTCTGCGAGGCGGGCGCGAGCAACCGCGAGGCCGGTTTCTGCGGCGGAATGGGCGCGGCCGACGTGCAGGTGCGTCGCGGCGGTCTTGACGTTGCCCGTGCTCGCGACGGCCATGGCGGCGGCGAGCGAGCCGAACAGGATGAGGAACATCATGGCCAGCACGGCGGCAACGCCGCGGCGCGTGCGGACGCCACGGAAGATCTGACGCGCAAGTCGCATGCTCCGACGCGTTGCAGGTGGTTTGATTGTGATCACCGCTCGCCTCCAGGTCCACGCTCGACACCCAATGCTGTGCAGGACGCTCCGACC
>JBBQGR010000061.1:0-9719 GCA_038323185.1 Phycisphaerales bacterium
CCCGTGATCAACTCGCGGCAAAGGCCGGGTTGGTTCCCGTCGGCGCACCCCTGCCGATGGCCCGCTCTGGCGGCTGCGGCTGTGGCCCCAAAGGCTGCTGCTGACGCTCGACCCGTTGCATGACCCAACTGACTTCCGACGGCCAGGAGCCACCGATGGACTTTGTCGCTAGCCCAACGCGCTATCTCTTCTTCACAGGCAAGGGTGGTGTGGGCAAGACCTCCATCGCGTGCGCCGCGGCCGTCACGCTCGCCGACCGTGGCCTGCGTGTGTTGCTCGTCAGCACCGACCCCGCGTCAAATCTCGACGACGTCTTCGGCATCCGTCTGAGCAATGCACCCACGCCGATCCCGGGTGTGCCCGGTCTTGCCGCCGTCAATGTCGATCCCGAGGCCGCGGCCAAAGCGTACCGAGATCGTGTGGTCGGTCCCTACCGCGGCGTCCTGCCCGCCGACGCGGTGGCGCACATGGAGGAGCAGTTGTCGGGCTCGTGCACAGTCGAGATCGCCGCCTTCGACGAGTTCACGGCGCTGCTGACCAATGGCGAGATCGCCGCCGGGTACGACCACATCATCTTTGACACCGCCCCGACAGGCCACACCTTGCGACTCCTGGCGCTGCCCGCAGCATGGACAGGATTCCTCAGCTCCAACACGCACGGCTCCTCCTGCCTTGGCCCGCTCTCAGGGCTGAACAGTCAGAAGGAACGCTACGAGCAAAGCGTCGCGGCGCTGGGCGATCTCTTGAAGACCACGCTCATCCTGGTTGCTCGCGCGGACGTTAGTGCATTGCGAGAGGCCGACCGGAGCAGCACCGAACTCGCAACGCTTGGCCTGAAGAATCAGCGGCTGGTCGTAAACGGCGTCCTCAAGCCAGCATCCCCCGGCGACGAGATGGCCGACGCGATGGCGCGCCGCGCGCTCGCGGCACTCGCGCAGATGCCTCCCATGCTCGCCGCGCTCCCTCGCTTCACCATTCCTCTCAAGCCCATGAACATGGTTGGCCTGAAGGCGATCCGGTCGCTGTTGAAGCCGACCGAACCGCTCCCGCCTGAATCGACTGTCGCGGTCGAAGCGACCGACCTCCCCGGCCTGTCGGACCTGATCGACGAGCTGGAGAAGTCCGGGCACGGGGCGATCATGACGATGGGCAAGGGTGGCGTCGGCAAGACCACCATCGCCGCGGCCATCGCGGTGGAACTGGCGCATCGCGGGCATCAGGTCCACCTGACCACGACCGATCCGGCGGCCCACGTCACGGCGACGCTCAACGGCGTCGTGCCAAACCTCCGCGTTGATCGAATCGATCCAGTCGCAGAGACCAAGGCGTACCGCGAGGGCGTGCTGGCCAAGTCCGCCAAGGACCTCGACGCCGCGGGCTTGGCGTTACTTGAAGAGGACCTTCGGTCACCATGCACCGAAGAAGTCGCTGTCTTCCGCGCCTTCGCCCACGCACTCAAAGAGGCCAAGCGGCAGTTCGTCGTGATCGACACCGCCCCAACGGGACACACGCTACTGCTCATGGACGCGACGGGTTCGTATCACCGCGAGATGATGCGACAGATGTCCGTGGGCAAACCCGCCGAAACGATCAACCACGGCATCGCCCGCGGAGTCAGCACGCCCCTGATGAAACTCCAGGACCCCGAGTACACCAAGGTGCTGATCGTCACGCTGGCGGAAACGACTCCCGTGCTCGAAGCCAGCCGCTTGCAGAATGACCTGCGCCGGGCCAAGATTGAGCCGTTCGCGTGGGTCATCAACGACGCTCTCTCCACCAATGGCACGACCGACCCGTTGCTGCGTGTGCGGGCCTCGTCCGAGCGGGACGTGATCGCCAAGGTGACCGGCGGTCTGGCGGCAAGAACGCACCTGGTTCCGTGGCAGGCCGAGCAGCCCATCGGGGCTGAAGCACTGGGTCATCTCGTGTACGCCGGTCTGTCACGCAGCGCCCCTTGACCCCCCTGCACCCCGAGAATCACGATGAACGACAACTCAGACATGCCGCCGGTCCTCTTCCGCTCCACCAGGAACTCAGCCAGCAGCCAGAGGGCCGAGGCGATCCGCCGCAACCGTTCCGGCAATCGCTTCGAGATTGCAATCGCGGGTATGGAGCCGAAGGGCGCGAACCCGCCCACGCTCTGTTCCCCAGTTGATAACTCCGCCGCGTTCAAGGGGACGGAAGAGGAGCGACTCGAGAAGTTCTGCGAGATTCGCGATCAGTTCGCGGTCCGAATCGAAGAGTGGATTGCTGAAGTGGACCGCACACCATGAACAAGCTTCTCGCGGAGTCACTGGGGACTTTTTGCCTCGTGTTCGCGGGGACGGGAGCGATCGTCGTCAACCAGTCGACGGGCGGCACGGTAACTCACGTCGGTGTCGCCCTCACGTTCGGGCTGGTTGTGATGGCGATGATCTATGCATTTGGAGACGTGTCGGGCGCACACCTCAACCCCGCCGTGTCGGTCGCGTTCGTTCTTGCACGCCGATTCCCGGTGCGGGAGTTGCCGGGGTACGTCGCCGCCCAGTTGGTGGGGGCGTTCACTGCGTCGGCCTTGCTTCGCGTTCTGTTTCCGGCGAATGAGACGCTCGGGGCGACACTGCCCACGGGCTCCGTGTGGCAATCGCTCGTCCTTGAAGTGGTGCTGACTTTCATGCTCATGATCGTGATCCTGTCCGTTTCATCGGGGCCCAAGGAGAAGGGCATCATGGCTGGCATCGCGGTGGGAGGGGTCGTGGGCCTTGAGGCTCTCTTCGCAGGTCCAATCAGTGGCGCCTCGATGAACCCGGCCCGTTCGCTCGCTCCTGCCGTCGTGTCGGGGCACGTCGAAATGGTTTGGGTCTATCTGCTCGCTCCGGTGGTGGGAGCGGCGTTGGCCGTCCCGTGTTTCCGGCTTCTCCGCATCCCCGGACCGGGATGATCAAGCATGCGTGGCGCTTCGCTTCTGTGCTTGCTGGCCGTGTATTCGCCGAGCTCAGCCCGCATGGCGGTTGAGGTGAGCATCCACCGCCTGATTTCAGGCTTCCGTACCCTAACGCTGGCCAAGAATAGTTCTACTGGTGTACTCTCACCCGGTTCCTCCGCCCTCTCGATCTGTAGCCGCCATGTGCCCGGGCGCTTGCCCGATCGCCGCAAGGCAGGAGATGATGATGGTTGCTTCCAGTTCGTTCGTTCCAAATCCGCTCGACGCGACCAAGTTCGAGAACGTGGAGGCACTCTTCCGCGCCCTGCTCGCCCGCCCGGTGGCGGGCGCCGCCGAGCTTGTCGCGTGGCTCGAGGACCGCAGCGAGCTCGCCGCGGCGTGCTCTGAGTCCGGCGCGCGCCTCTACGTCGCGATGACGTGCAACACCGACGACAAGGCCGCGAGCCAGGCCTATCTCGCCTTCATCGAGCAGGTCGAGCCGCGCCTCAAGCCCCTCTCCTTCGAGCTCGACAAGCGCCTCGTCGAGCTCGCCGAGCGACACGGCCTGGACGCCGCCCGCTATGGCGTTCTCCTCCGCGGATCGCGTGCTGATGTCGATCTCTTCCGCGAGCAGAACATCCCCCTCCAGACCGAGCTTGCCAAGCTCGGGCAGAAGTACGACGAGATCAACGGCGCGATGACCATCCCCTTTGATGGTCAGGAAAAGACGCTGCCCCAGATGGCCCGGTACCAGGAAGTCACCGACCGCGCTATGCGCGAGAGCGCATGGCGGGCCGTGGCCGAACGCCGCCTGCGCGAAGTCGAGCCGATCAACACGATCTACGACGAGATGGTCTCGCTGAGGCAGAAGGTCGGCGTGAACGCGGGCTTCCCGACCTACGTCGGCTATGCCTACAAGGAAAAGCATCGTTTCGACTACGGCGTCGAAGCTTGCCACCGATTCCACGATGGTGTCGAGCAGGGCGTGGTGCCGCTCATGCGCGCACTGGAGCGCGAGCGTGCGGGCCTCCTGAAAGTCGATGCGCTGCGCCCCTGGGATCTCTCCGTTGATGTCAAGGGCCGCGGCCCGCTCCGCCCCTTCGAGGGCGGCGCCGATCTCGTTCGCAAGAGCCGCGTCGCGTTCGAGCGTCTGGACGGCCGCCTCGCCGGCATGTTCGCGCAGCTTGGCGACGGGTCGGAGCGCGTGACGCAGGCCAGCGACATCGACCGCGTCCTCCTCGATCTCGACAGCCGCAAGGGCAAGGCTCCGGGCGGCTACCAATACATGCAGGACCGCTCACGCCGCCCCTTCATCTTCATGAACGCCGCGGGCCTGCACAAGGACGTCGAGACGATGGTCCACGAGGCCGGGCACGCCTTCCACAGCATGCTCTGCGTGCAAGAGCCGCAGGTCGAATACCGCCACAGCCCCATCGAGTTCGCCGAGGTCGCGAGCATGTCGATGGAGCTCCTGACGATGCGTCACTGGGGCCCCTCCAAGGACGGCAAGGCCGGGTTCTACGCGGGCGAAGAAGACTTCCGCCGCGCCATGCGCATGCAGCTCAAGCGCAGCGTCCTGCTTCTCCCCTGGATCGCGACCATCGACGCCTTCCAGCACTTCGTCTACGGCTACCCGGCCCACACGCGCGCGGAGCGGTCAACATTCTGGCTCGGCCTCGACGAGCGATTCGGCAGTGTCGTTTCATGGGAAGGAATCGGGCAGTATCGCACCAACGGCTGGCAGCGCCAGCTTCATCTCTTCAGCCACCCGTTCTACTACATCGAGTACGGCATCGCACAGCTCGGCGCACTCCAACTGTGGCTTCAGAGCATCGAGAAGGGCGAGTCTACCGCTGTCGAGAGCTACATCCGCGCCCTGTCTCTCGGCGGCAGCAAGCCACTCCCCGAACTCTTCGCCTCGGCCGGACTCGTCTTTGACTTCGGAGCGGACACCGTCAAGCGACTCGCGGACCGCGTGCACGCGGAGCTGGCCAAGCTGCCCGAGTAACTCCGGGACCAGTGAACACGCCGTAAAAGACTGCCCCGCCACCGCACCCTCACTTGGTGCTGCGCGGAATCTGATCGATGCATCCTCGCGGGTCTCGGAAGAGCTCCGGTGCCCACACGCGCCGCAACGTCCATCCCTGCCCTTCCAGGATCGCGCACTTGAACACGTCCCACCCGACCGGATCGTCCAATGCTGGCGCATAGCGAGCGCCGTCGCACAGCAGCCCGACGGTCTCCGAAGCGTCCGCACCGGCGGGCAGGTGCGTGAGGTCGACACGAAAGCCCTCGTTGCCCCAGTTGAGCACACTCGTCGAACCAGCACGCGTTGCCGCGAGATGCTCTGCGATCGCTTGGGCAACCAAGCTGGGCTCTTCGGGTGATCCGACGTCGAGCGACGCGGGCCTCGCAGCATCGGTCGCGCCGCGCCCCGACGCTGCGCGATCACCGACAGCCGCGCCCGGTTCCGCCAGAGATTCCGCGTACTTCAGATACGCAAAGAGCAGCCACCCACCGCCGGGGGTGGTGCCCTGCGGCGCTTCTGGCAGCGCGGCGTACTCCGAACGCGGGATCGATGTCATCAGGTGCACAGCCTCACGCGCTCGCGTCACGAGCACATTGAGCCTTCTTCCCCCGCCCGGCATCGCCAGCGGCCCAAATCGCTTGTAAAATCGCCCCTTCGCGTCCGGCCCATACGTCGTGCTGATGATGATGTGGTCGCGCTCGTCGCCCTGGATGTTCTCAAGGTTCTTGACAAACAGCCCATCAAACGAGCCCTTGCCGCGCCGCTCACGCGCCTCGGCAAGCGCCATCGCAAACCCGGAGTCCTGCTCCGCGGCCTCGTCCAGCCGCTCGACGATCAGATCCCGCTGCGCCACATTGAAGCAGCCAATCCCGATTGAGGGAGGCTTGGCCTGCGAGAGAAGCTCCTTCACAAGCGCGACCGTCGCCGCGGCTTCGGCCTCGTTGGTCCGGTCCGCGTAGACCCCGCCGACATGACGCAACCGAACCGGCGGCAATGTCAGGATGCTCCTCGGATGCGTGGGGATTGGCTGCAACCGTCGTGCATAGAAGTGCCGGTTGCTGAACTCAATCAGGCTCGCGCTCTTGCTGCGATAGTGAACATCGAGATAGCTCTGCTGGATATCCAGCGAGAGGGCCGCCGTCAGCAGATCCTCGATCTCGCGCTGGCTGACCTCAAAGAGGTCCTGATCGGTCTCGACTTCTTCGGACTCTGACTCCGAGAGCGCGGACTCAAAGAACCGCGTCGGAGGCAGCTGCTTGGGGTCGCCTGCGATAACGACGCGCTTCGCGCGTGTGAGCACCGGCAGCGAATCCTCGAGCCGGAGCTGGCTTGCCTCATCGAACACAACGGTGTCAAAGACCGCCTCACGCCGGAAGACCTGCGCCACCGTCTCGGGGCTTGCCATCCATATCGGGCGCAGGTCCATGATCGGATCCCCGCCCTCGATCTCTCGCCCTAGCGCCATGACCTGTCGCAGCCGCATCGCGTTCTTGCCGCGTGTCATTAGTCGCTGCTTCACCTGCGCCCCAAGGCTGCTCAGCCGGTTGCCGGTCGCCGAGACCAGCCTCTCGCGCCAGACGCGGCTCCACCTCTGAGTGATGGCATCAACCACGAGTGGGAGCTTGGCGGCCTGCAACTCGCGCAGGCGTTCCATCTGATTCGCGGCGTGCTTGGGGTCGAGCGTTCGGATAGCTGGCGACGCCGCTAGACGACGCGAGATCTCCGCGTGCAAAGACGCACGCTCGACCTCGCGCATCGCTTCCTCCTCACCCAGTCCGCTCGCGAGCAGTCCGGGCAGGCGCGCTCGCCGCGCTGGATTGCCCTCCTTCTCGATCATCTCGCGCAGCCGCACAACCTCATCAAGGCGCGTCAACTGGTCTGCAAGAGATTGGATCAACGGAAGCACCACATGTCCGGCGCGAGCCGACGCGGCGACTTCAGAAAGCCAGGCCGACGTAAAGAGGCCCGACTCCACGAGCGCCAGTTCGAGCCGCGTCAGCGCCGGCGCTCGCAGCGCCGAATGCCGCAATCCCTCCGCGAGCGCGCGAGCTTCCGCAGAATCGGGCCCCACTCGCAGCGCGTCGCGAGTCGGCTGCTCGAGCGCCCGAGAGATCGCGGCATCGCGCAGGAGCGAGATCACTTCGAGTGCTGGCTCGTGCGAGGCGTTCTCTCGCATCACCGACGCGAGATCGATCTGGCCAGTCGGGCGGGCCGCCCTTCCAGAAAGCGTCGCGAGCGTCTGCTCGATCACTGCCGCCGCACGCAGCCGCGAGAGGAACTCACGCGCACGCGTCGCGCTCTGCACAGAGAATGGGAGGCCCAGCGACTCGAGGACGCTGGTCGCGTTAGCCTTCGCCGAGAAAGCAACGAATTGCCAGAAGCTCGACGCGACCGCGATGTACCGGTCCATCGCCGCGATCTGGTCCGTCAGCAGCGATGCGGAAGGGGAGCGGCCGGAGATCGCGGCCAGAAGTTCCGCATCGAGCGGACCGCCACGCAGCGTCTTGATCGCTGGCCCGATCGATGCCAGGCTCTGCCGCGCATGGCTGGCCACCTCGGGCCGTGCAGTGGCCCACACGGTTCGAACGGGTGCATCACTCTCCGCAAGTGCGCGAGCCAGCGCCGTAGCGAGCGAGGCCCGCGCTGCCGCCTGCTGATCCAGCGACTGCGCGGTCGAGAACGCAACAATTTCGTCGTGCCGCGTTGCGTCGGCTTGCTCGGCAAGCCGCACCAGCGTGACCATGGTCGAACGCAGTTTCTCCATGGGTCGATCAAGGAACTGGGCGAGCGTCAGGCCGACCGCCGCGGGCCACGGATTGGTGCGCCACTCAATCGCGGTCGCGCGCCGGAGCAGCTCTCGCAGCGGTCGTTCCACAGCATCGAGCGTCTGGTGTGGCGTGGCGCTTCCAAGCTGCGTTGCGGCTTCCTCATGTTCGACAGGCTCGTGGCCCAGCGAAAGCATCAGCCAGCGGCCAACCAGCTCGTGCAGCGAGTCCGCGCTCGTGCCGCCCTCCATGAGCGCCGTGTGGATCGCCGTGAGCTCGGCGTGGATCAGAAGAAGTTCTGCATCGATCTTTGCGAGCTTCTCGGCGGCGCCGCGACCCTTCGGTGCTGGTGCCTCCTCCACAAGGTTCTCGACCTGTTGCCGGACGCTCATGTACAAATCGCGCTGGTCACGCTGAGGATCATGGATGAGCGCACACAACTCGCCAAGCCCGACATGCTCGAGCCGGTTGAAAACGACGTCCAGCGCCGTTCGTTTGTCGCACACGAACAGCACGCGCTCTCCTCGCGCGAGATGGTCCGAGATAATGTTCGTGATCGTCTGGCTCTTGCCCGTACCCGGCGGCCCATGCACCACGAGCCCGGCCGATGTGCGTGCCAGCGCCACCGCGCGAGCCTGGCATGGATCAACGGGTGCGACAAATCGCTCGCTCGCAAAGTCGCGTGCTCGCGCGCCGTACACGGCCTCGCGCCGTTGAGGAAGAGTTGCCTTCGCATCGGTGGCCGGGACGTCGAGTGATACACCAGCCTTCAGAAAACTCTCGATTGGCCCCTTGGGCGCGAGCGTGCCTGTGTTCATCGCCTTGGTATCGCTCAGAAGGCCCTGATTTGAAGCGGGAAAGAGCCCCAAAATCGCCGCCGTAATGATCGTCGGCTTCGGCGGCGCGTCATCGGCTCGAGGGATCGCCGCGAGCTCGATCGCCAGTGGCATCGTGTCGCTCGCGAAGGCTTCGGGCATCGCGATGCCTAGCAGCGACGTCGCGTGCGCGACCAAGCCGCGAATCTCCTTCCATGGGTCGCGTCCCTCTTCGTCAGGATACAGCGTCTCCGGGCGCGGCTTCCCCGTTTGCTGCTCCAGCCACGCCAGCAGCGCCTCGTTGGGCATCACGCGATCAACCTCATCCTCCTTGCATGCCAGTTCGATCACGGGTGTCGAGCCAGCGCGGACCATGACACTTACGGGCACAAACGCCAGAGGTGCGAGCACACGTCGGCCCGCCGCGCCCGTCGTGCCCCCGCCGGGCGGCAGCGACAGGATCGGGAATCCAACGTTCAGGACGTACACGCCCGTGTCGTTCTCGTACGTTCGCGATTCGTCGATGATGACACGCAGCTTGCTGATCAGCGCCTGCTGCTGCGCGAACTCACGGCGCTGCTTGGCCGCGGCGTCTTCGGGCTTGTGACTCGACCTGCCACTCGACCTGTCACTCGGCTGAGATGGCGGAACGCCATCACTCGGGGCCGCCTCCGGAGCCGCTGTCTGTGACTTTCGTGTTTGGAAGCGGCCGCCTTCCAACCCCGGTGGCTGCGGCACGCGAGCCGTGATCGACGCCGCTCCTTCGCTGCCGAGCAGGCCAGTCAGCAGCGTTCCCGGCGCTGCATCGGCAAAGTGCCAGAGGAGCGAAACATCAATCCGCTGGCGGCTGTTGTGCGGCCGACAATTAATCGACGGTCCGCCAGCAATGGAGGCATAGAGCCGCTCCAGCATCCGTGAGAGGATGCGGTTCTGCCCTTGCGGAGCTCCAGCCCCTGAGCCGGACGGTGAAGATGACGGAATCGGCGGTGGTGATGTGTTCATAGCGTGTGAATAGATCACAGTCGAGCCTCGGCCCCGCAGTGTACCGCGGTACCGACGCCCCCCGCCAACCCAAGAGGATCCTGCACGCACCGCCGTACCCTCTTTATCATGGACGAAGCACATCAAACTCTCGCACGAAGCGCATCAGATCGGGCCATCGTCCCGCACATGGAACCGGACCTCTTCGCCGACCTGACGGCCCGCAC
>JBBQGR010000062.1:0-9701 GCA_038323185.1 Phycisphaerales bacterium
TGCTCCGGAGCGCCGAGTGCTTCGCGACGGCGACCCCGTGACGGTCGGAGTCTCTAATTACTACATCGAGTTCGCCAACATCAGCGATGGCGAAGCCACCGGCCTCGCCGTCGAGGTGCTGCGCAGGGCCGCTGATCGCACCGGCCTTGAGCTGCGGTTTGTCTACGTTCCGACGGATGAGGCTTGGAAGCGCCTCATCGACGGCAGCGTGGACGTGCTCGCATTCCAGTCCGTCTCGGAGAGATTCTTCGACGACGCAATCTACGGACCTCCGTACGTCGTCTCCCACGGTCGCATCTACACACGCCCGGGCACACCCCCCATCCGGGAAGCACGCGACCTTCGCGGCAAGCGAGTCGTCATCGACGACTACCTCGCCAAGCCGTGGCTCGCCGCCAACGCGATCACCGGTTTCATCAGCACCAACGACATTGCCCTCGCCGTTGAGAAGCTCGGTGCTGGCGAGGTGGACTACTACGCCACCACACGCCTGGCGCTGCGCACTTCCATGAGACGCACCGGGAAGGTTCTCGAGCTTGATGAACATCAGACCGAGGGTTCCACTTTCTACCGGTCATTCGCCTCCGCCTTCCGCCCGGACCGAAAGGAGCTCCACGGCAGACTCCTGAAGGGCATCGCCGAGGTCATGGCCAGCCCCGACTACCAGAGCTTCTACAACTCCTACGCCGGTGGGATCGAGCCAACCCAGGTCGACACCGGAATCGATCGCAGCCTGGTCTTTTGGGCATTTGGTGCCGCAGCCGTCATCATCGCCGGCGCGACCACGCTCGTCGTCTCGCTGCGCCTCCGGGTTCGTCGCCAGCAGCGCGCCCTTGCCATGAGCGAGTCCCGTTATCGCCAACTCTTCGAGGCCAGCGAGGACGCCATCCTCGTCATCGCCCAGTCCGACGGGCGCGTCCTGGACGCGAACCCCGCCGCCACGCGCGTCTATGGCTGGACCATGGATGAGCTTCGCACGATGCTGATCACGCAGATCACCACCGATCCCGGCCACGCAGCAGAGTGCCTGGAGGAGGTCATGGCCAAGGGCCTCGCCGGCGGCTACACCTGCCAGCACCTCACCAAAGACCGTGGACTGATCCAGATTGAAGCGACCATCGCCCTCTTCGAGGCGTTCGGACAGACCGCCTTCGCGATCTATCTCTGCGATACTACCGAGCGGGTCCGAGCCGGGGCACGCGAGCGTGCCATGGAATCTCGCCTTGCCCAGACCCAGCGACTGGAGGGTCTCGCGCTCCTCGCTGGCGGCGTGGCCCACGACTTCAACAACCTCCTCATGGCCATCAGCGGCAACGCCGAACTCGTCCGGCTTCGGAGCAAGGGCGACCTGCGCTTCGAGCAGCCCACCAGCGACATCGTTCGTGCCGCCCGCATGGCCACCGAGCTGACGCAGCAGATGCTCGACACGGCGGGGAGCACGCCCGTCAAGTCCGAGCCCACGAACCTCACCACGGTCGCGACCGATCTCATTGCCGCGCTCGGGCCGCGTCTAGGCACACTGACGCGCGTCACGCTGGAGCTTGATCACGACCTTCCAATGCTCAGCCTCGACGCGCCACGGCTGCGCCGCATCCTGATGAACGTGCTCACCAACGCCGCCGACGCCTCGCATGGCCGAGGCAACATCACGATCCGTACCGGACGCCGCCAGCTCGAGCAAGCTCAGCTCAGCATCGCCGCCGCGGGATCGACGCTGCCCGAGGGCGAATACCTCGTTATCGAGGTCGAGGACACCGGCGAGGGCATGAGCGAGGAGGTCCTCGCACGCATCTTCGATCCCTTCTTCACGACCAAGCCGCAAGGCCGCGGGCTTGGACTCTCTGTCATGCTCGGCAACGTCCGGCGAATGGGTGGCGTCGTGCTCGTGAGATCCAAGGTCGGCGTCGGGTCGTGCTTCACGCTCGCCTTCCCACCCATGCCGGCGATCGTGCACACCTCAGCGCACCAGGTCCATGATGCCCAATCGCGTGCGATTCTCGCGCCACCCGCATCTCTCGCACCCGCGGAGCTTGGCCGGGCCCTGGTGGTCGACGACTCACTCGCGGTAATGGGCGTGACCGCCGCACTTCTGACGGACCTTGGCTGGGACGTGACCTCCGCCTCCAGCGTCGAGAGCGCCGTCGCCGAGTTGCTGCGCACGGACTTCAGGCTCGTCATCGCCGACGTGGTAATGCCCGGGGGCGGTGGGGCCGCGGTCCTTGGCGCAACCCGCGAGAGCCAGCCGCTCGCCGCCGTGATCCTGATGAGCGGCCATGCCCCAGAAGGCAGCATCGGCGCAGGCACGCCCGACGCACTCCTGCAAAAGCCATTCGGCCTTCGAGAACTCGAAGCAGCCGTGCAGGAAGCGCTGGGGGCGGCGCGTGCCAGAGCGCAGCTACTAGACCTCAGCCACACACTCGACGCTGCATGATTGCTCAAGAGTGGGATAGAAGCGACCGCGCCAGCAGCTAGCGCCAGTCCGGCCCGAACCATCCAGCGCCAATTACACCCTCAGAGCCACGCTCGAGCACGCCACTCCCAAAGACGGTCCAATCCGGATACGCCACGCCCGAGGAGAAGTATGGCAATCGCTCCACCGTCCGCATCCCCTCAAGCCCAACGCCGCCGATCCCCGCAACGAGCGACAGCTCCGATCCTTTCCGGGGCCAAATCACCAGCACCGCGCCACCCGCGCCTGAAAGTTCCGCGCGAGCGCCATCCGCCCCCGGATACACCACGCGATTCGAGTCGGCATCAACGGGAGAATCCTGCAGCAGCGCACGCCACGCCGCGTTGATCGAGGCATTGCCATACACGATCACGTTCTGATCTTCGCCGCCGCTTATCGCGAGAAACTCCGTGTCGCTCAGAACCCGCGCGTCACCATTGCCCCGATACCACCACTGCTCCGCATCAAAGCGAGCTTTGCCCAGCATCCACTCGCGCTCGGCCTCGGTGCCGCCGGTCCCGAAGACCAGCGTGAAGCGTCGATCAAACGCTGCCTTGAACGGACCCGTCCGCGCCGGGTGCTTCTCACCCTGCACCGGCGCTTCGAGTGTCCAAACACTACCGGTCTCCGAGCGCAGCAGATCAACAATCTTCGTGCCCGGCTCGATGCGCAGTGCCTCCGCCGAATCAAGCGCGACGCTCGATGCCGCGGCCGCACCAGCGCGCGACATGTCAAGCCGAAGTCTGCGAACATTTGTTGTCGTTCCCTTGATGGCCCCGGCCGCGCGGTCCAGTTCCAGCTCAACGCGCGAGAGCTGCCCCGGCGCCTGCTGCTGCACGATGGTCGCCCAGTCGCTCGAGGCCGAGACGCCGGGGCTGAAGGTACGGAAATCGATGCGGTCGGCACGCTCGGGTCGCGATCGCGCGCGAAAGAACTCCATCAGCGCGGGCCAGTCGACGCACTCATTGCCCCACCAGTGTCCGGCGCCCGCTCGCTCGTAGTACCCAAAGTCAGCGTGAAACTCCGCGAGCGCCGTGCGCATCGTGCGAGCCTGCGCCACGGGCACGTTGTCGTCGGCGTCACCATGCAGAACAAAGACGCCCAATCCCGCGAGGTTCCGCACGAGCGCGGTGGTGTCACTCGGATTGGTCGCATCGCGAAGCGTCGCGAGCACGCCCGTGGCATCCGCGCCCGGCCGCTGCCCGCCCGCGTACGTCCAGAACGAGATCCATCCCGCGCTGGGCGCAATCGCCGCGAAGCGGTCCGGGTACGTGACGCCAAGGTGCCAGGTTCCGTGACCGCCCATCGAGTGGCCGGTCAGCCACACGCGGCGCGGGTCGGGCGCGTAGCGATCCGCCGCGAGGTCCAGCACTTCGAGGGCGTCCTTGCGGCCCCAGTCTTCCCAGTCAAAGCCGAATGGCCTCCGATTCGTCGGCGCGACGATGTGCGTCCATGCTTTGGGCGCGTACGCGCGGGCCTGCGAGATTGCCTCGACGCTCGCGCCGTGCAGCGTGAGGATGAGGCCGGGTGTTTCGCCGCCGCCGCTGGCGGGCGCGATGTATCCGTAGTACTGCGCAGAGCCGTCGATCTCGCTGATGAACGTGACGCGCTGCGCCTGCTCGGGGCGAACGCTCTCGAGCGGCAGGCTCGCCTCGTGCACGATCTCGGTGCCGCGTGTGAGGCGGACGCGCAGCGTGACGGAGCCTTCATTCATCGCGCCAGCCGACGCGACCGTGGCCGCGACCTTGCGCGTCGAGAGGGGCTGTATCACGCCGAAGCTCTGAGGGGTGGTGAAGGGCGCATCGCCGACCGATGTCTGGATCATGAGATCCGGCGGCGTCGGGCTCGTGCTCGCGTTGGTCACGATGATGCCCGCAACGGCGGGCTGCGCGGCCGTGCCCAGCGGCTGGCCGATCACCGCATCGGGCAGCGTTGCGTCGAGCGTCTGGATGAAGATCGGCGCGGGCGGTGTCTCGAAGCGTGCGCGGATCCGGCCGCGGCCTCCCGCGAAGAGCAGCTGGTTCTCGCCCTTACGCATCAGCACCGGGAGTCGCGCGGTGTCGTTCGCGTACGGATCGCCCATGCGCGGCTCGCCGTTGACGTAGACCATCGAGTGGCCCGCCGCGCTCAGGATGACAATGCGATCATCGGGGAGCGTGACGCGCGCGATCGCGTATCCGCCCACGAGCGCGGGACCGCTGAACCAGCCGTCGCCATCGGGCGTGAGTTCGGCCCAGACGCCGCCGGCCTCGCGAGGAGGTTCGAACGTGCCGCGGGCAAGTCCGAGCTGCACGTCATCGATCCGGAATGGCACGCGCCCTTGCCGACGTGTCGGCGGCGTCGCGAGCATCGACGTGATCGTCGGAAGGTCGCTTGCGGCCAACGACTGCCCCATCGCGGCGGCCGCGACGAGCGTTGCGGCGATGAGCGCAGCGTGCGTGACTAAGTGCGTGACTGCGCGAGTGAAATCGCGTGCGGTAGAGCGAGTGCTCGGGCGAGAACCGGTTGTCAGAATCTGTGGCATCCGCGAAGACTAGCAATGTTGGCGCCCCCCGTGCGCCGCCAGCGCGCCGTGTGGTCTTTACGCGAACCGCTCCCACGGGAATCCCGGCGGGATCAGCTCCGGCCGATCCTGGAGCCAACCCACGAGCCACTCGTACGCGTCCACGAGCCGCGGGCCTGGCCGATTGAACATCTGGTTTCCGTCAACGAGCGCGACGCGCCCGTTGCGAACCGCAGGCAGGTCGTTCCACCACTGCTTGGCAGCCAGCGCGCGGGCGCACTCGCGCGTGCGATCAAGATCGAGACCGCATGGGCAGATGACGAGAAACTCGGGGCGGATGGCGATGAGCGCGTCCTCTGGAATGCGGATCGACTTGCCCGCGACGCGCTCGGCCATCTGCGGCCCTGCCGCGGCTCCGGCGGTGGGCTTGGGGACGGTGGGGTTGAGAGGGTGGCGTGCGCCGGCGCGCTCGATGAGCTGCGGCGTCCAGTGGCCGCCGCAGAAGAGCGGGTCGGTCCACTCGAGGAAGGCGAGCACGGGACCGTCGTCGAATGGGTTGACGAAGTCGCTGGTCCGATAGAGCCGCTCTCGGAGCGCGACGATGGCGGACATCGCACGATCCTGCAACCCGATCGCGCTCGCGACGGTAAGAAGATCGTCGAAAGTTCCCTCGACGGTTGTCGGGTTGAGCGAAACGATCCGGGGCGAGTTCGGGAGCGACATCGCGAGGCGCTGTACGGCCGCGAGGTCGATCGAGCAGACATTGCACAGGTCCTGCGTCAGGATCACGTCTGGTCGCAGTTCACGCAGGAGGTCTTCGTCCACTGTGTACAGGCTCTGCGACTGCGCGAGTGCCGCGGAGACAATGGCGTCGATCTGCGCTGGCGCGGTGCTGTGCGGGATGCGCTGGGCCGTGAGGACCGGCAGGTGGCGGATCGACGCCGGGAAGTCGCACTCGTGCGACCGCCCGACGAGCAGATGCTCGCCCCCGACCGCGCAGAGCGATTCCGTCGCGGATGGCAGCAGGCTGACGACGCGGGGGGCGGCGGAATCACGCGGCGTTCCGGGGAGTTCGGGAGTGAGCATGTGTGCAGTCGGGTGGACGGAGCTTGGGTGGGTCGGGGGCGAGTTGGAGTGGCTGGATCGCGTACGCTTTGAACCTTGCAGAGGACTTTGGCCCTGATGGGCATGGAAGGCCGAAAGGGTAGACTGGACGAGGTGCCGCTCGTTCAAGGCGCGGGTTTGACGCGCTGGATTGGGCGCGGGTCTGGGAATCGCGTGGGTATGCGCATGGAGGTCCGAACGATGGCAGGTTGCGAGAAGGCAGTGACGTGCGGGGCGGCGGGCGCGCTGGTGCTCAGCGCTTGCGCAGTTCTGGCGATTTCCAGCGGCCAGGCGTGGGCTCAGGTGGACCGGGCCGAGCCCATCACGCCTGCCGGTTCATCGCCGATTGCGCAGCCGCCTGGCGTTCAGCCGGGCGTTCAGCCTGTACCGGACGGTGGCGCGCTGGGTGCGGCGATTGCGGGCACACCGCCCGAGGTTCTTCCCACGGCGCCGGGCGGCGATGACTTTGTCCAGCTCTCGGCGTTTGCTGAGCCGGTTGAGCTTTCGACCTTTGTCGAGCTGGTCGCCGCGACGCTGAACATCAACATCTCGAACATGGGTGTGGTCGAGGGGCAGGTGATTTTTAACGCGCCGGTCCCGGTCAAGAAGAGCGACCTGATCCACCTGCTGGACTCGCTGCTTGAGCAGCAGGGCTTCACGATCGTGGAGGATGGGTTCGGTCTCTACTCGATTCGGCCCGCCAACGCGGTGGTGGTGAACCTCAAGGGCGACATGCCCACGACGCGTGTCTTCTCGACGCCGAACATTCGTCCCAGCGCGCTGAAGGTGGCGATCGAGGGTCAGCTTGGGGCCGCGCCGCAGGCGCAGGGGGGCGGCGCTGGTGGTGGGGGAATGGTGCCGCGGCAGATTGCGTACATCGATGAGATGGGCGTCATCGTCGCGACGGACACGCCGCGGCGTCTGGCGGCGATTGAGAGCCTGATTGCGGCCCTGCTCGAGGAGTACGGGCGTGCGCGGTACATTCGGCTGGAACTGACGCACATTTCTGCGCCGGTGGCGCGGAGCCGCGCGCTGGAGCTGGTGGGGCAGGCGGTGCAGGCGCGGGGCCTTGGGATTCCCGGTCAGCCGGACTTCAACCCGGGCCAGCAGGGTGGGATTCCCGGGCGCCAGCCCACCGGCCAGCTCGACAACATGGGCGACCGCATGACGGTCGATCCTCAGGGGAACGCGCTGATCTTCCGCGGGCTTCCGATCGAGATCGACCTTGTGAAGGAGGTTCTTGCGGTCATCGATGTGCCGAACACGCTGCTGCCTCGCAAGTACGAGGGTGGTGCCGCGGCGATGCAGATCGCCGACATCGCTCGCCAGCGCGGGCTTGGCGAGGTCACGACGATCTCTGACCGGTCTCAGGCGGACCCGAACATGGGCTTTGACTTCAACGCCTTCCAGCTCCAGCAACAGCGCGCGGGGGGCGCTGGCGCGGGTGGTCCGGTGATGGTCGTCGATGAGCGTCGCGGGTCGATTATCTACTACGGCACTGAGACGCAGCAGGCCCAGCTCGACACGCTGATCAAGGAGCTGGACATCCAGGCCGAGCGGGTCGTGACACGGGTGTATCGCCTGCGGCATTCGGACGCGGAGTCGGTCGCGGAGATCATCAACGGGCTGATCTCGAACACGACGCCCGCGGGGACGAGCGAGTTCCTGCCCGAGGGTGGCGGCTTCTCGAACTTTCGCGGCTCACGCACGCGCACTCCAATCCGTCCGCAGCAGCAGCCTGACCAGCCTTCGACCCTTCCGGCAGCGCCGGGGCAGGACGGGCTTACGCTGGACGCGGAGAACGCCTTCGTGATCGCGGACCCAAAGAACAACCAGATCCTGATCAAGGCCCCTGCGGTGCAGCAGCCGGAGTTCTCGAAGCTGATCGAGCGGCTGGACCTGCGCCGGCCGCAGGTGTATGTCGAGGCGCAGATCATCGCGGTGAGCGCGGATGATCGGCTTCGGCTTGCGGTCGAGACCCAGCTCATCAACGCCGGAGGCAGTGGCGGCGTGCTGAACACCAACTGGGGGCTTGGGAGCTTTGGTGACAATCCCATCACCAGTCCGAAGGACGTCGGCACCGGACTTGCGGGCCTGACGGCGGCGATCATCCGCAGCGATCAGGTTCCAATTCTCATCCGGGCCATCGCCAATGAGACCGACAGCCGCATCGTGTCGTCGCCGCAGTTGCTTGTGGACGACAACGAGGAGGCCGAGGTCGTGAGCCTGGACCAGCAGCCGACCAGCACGATCAACCGCAGCGGCTCGGGCGACAATGATCTCGTCACGGCTGGTGACTACGCCGAGGCGGGCACGACGCTTCGTGTGACGCCGCGGATCTCTGAAGGTGGGTATCTGCGCCTCAAGTATGAGATTGAGCTATCGAGTTTCACTGGCGAGGGGCAGACCAGCGGCGGAACCACGCTGCCCCCGCCGCGCCAGCAGAACACGATCAAGAGCGAGAGCGTGACGGTTCCATCGGACTCGACGGTGGTGATCGGCGGGTTGGTTGTGGATTCCAAGACCAAGACGATCGCGAAGGTTCCGCTGCTGGGCGATATTCCCCTGTTTGGGCTGCTCTTCCAGGATCGGGCCACCGGCGACCGAAGCACGACGCTGTACATCTTCCTGACGCCGAGGATTCTGCGCGAACCGACGTTCGCTGACTTGAAGCTGCTAACGCGAGGGCCGCGGATGTCCTCGCGGATTGGCGAGGAGATGCCGGTGATGAAGCCTTCGATCATCGGCGTCGTTGAGCGGACGACACCAGCGTTGCCGAATGAGGAGCCGATTGCGCCCACGCGTGAGGATGCGTTGCCCGCAAGCACGAGCACGACGGGAGTGGGGGGCTTGGGAGGCGTGGGGGGTACGCGCCGGCCGGAGTAGGGGTGCATCGAGCGCGCGGTAGACGACGGACGTTGTGCAGGATGACTTTGCATGAAAGGGCGGACGCTCGATGGCAAGCAACGGGAAGCCCGAACGCAAGGGAGGATTTGGCGCGCTGGTAAAGCGTGGTGGCGGCGCGCCGGGCGCGCTGGCGGCGCCCGCTGGCCCGAGCGCGGCGGAGCTGGCGCGGCTGGCTGCGCTGCTGGGGCCGCTGCCCATCACCGCCGAGAATGTGCGGCAGTTTCCCAGCGTTGAGGGATCCGACGAGGAGCCCTGGGATGCGATGCTCTCGATGCTCGCGATGGACGAGCATCATGGGCTTGAGATGCTGGCGAAGCGGACGGGGTTGCGGTACGCCGCGGAACCGAAGCTGCATGAGTCGGCGCAGCGGTTCTATGAGGTGATTCCGGCAGATGTGGCGAGGTCGCGCTTGTGCGCCGGGCTTGAGAGCGATGGGCACGTGATGAGCGTCGCGACGGCGCAGCCGATGCAGCCATCGGCCTTCACGATGCTGGAGGACATGCTCGGGATGCCGATCCGGATTGTGCTGTCGCCCCGCGCGGCGGTGGCGAACCTGATCAACCGCGGCTACGAGCAGCGTCAGGACCTTGTGACCGAGATCATCGAGGAGATGCCGCTTGATGAGCGGGCGATTGCGTCTGCCGCGGCGCAGGCCGGGCAGAGCACGGACCTCTTGCAACTGGCGCGGCAAACGCCGGTGATCCGGCTGGTGAACATGATCCTGTTTGAGGCGCTTCG
>JBBQGR010000063.1:0-9498 GCA_038323185.1 Phycisphaerales bacterium
GGACCTTGAGCATGTCGGCCAGCTCACGCAGGACCTTGCGCTGCGGCGTGGGAAGCTCGCGGTCGCCGCCGCGCTCGCCGGGGGGGACGTCGGCAAGGAAGTAGGAGTAGAGTCGTCGCGCCACGTACTTGGAGCAGGCGGGCTGGGAGAGGATGATGTCGACGAAGTCGTCGCCGTTCCAGTTGCCGCTGCGGCCGAGGATGTTCTTGCCGCCGTTGTCGTGGTTGGCGGTGTCCATGAAGAAGGAGTTGTCGCGGAAGGTGTAGCCGGTGAGGGCGCGGGCGCCTTCCTTAACGTCCTTCTCGGTGTAGCTGCCGATGCCAAGCGAGAAGAGCTCCATGATCTCGCGGGCGAGGTTCTCGTTGGGGCGGTTCTTCCGGCTGTCGTTGTTGTCGAGGTAGGCGAGCATCGCGGGATCGCGGATGAGAGCCTTGAGCATCTCGCCGTAGTTGCCCAGCGCGTGCTTGCGAAACATCTGGTTCTGAAGATACATGTGGTAGCTGTCTTCGATGACGCGGAAGCTCGTGGCGAGGATGCCGTGCCAGAAGAGAGTAAGTTTCTCTTCGAGGGGACGGCCGGTCTCGATCATGCGCTTGAGCCACCACTTCTGGACATTGGCCATCTGCTCGCGATCAAGGCGCTCGCGCCGCTGCCGCTCCTCGCGCAGCTCGGCCAGGCGATTCTCGTCTTGGTTGCGCTGGGCCATGCGGTAGGCCTGGCGCTCCTCTTCGGACGGCGGGCGCATGATGTCCTGATCAAACGAGTCGGCCCTCGGCGGCGCGGGGTCGGTGACTTTGTCGGGGGTCAGAAGATAGTCGACGCTCTTCACTGGTCCCCACGAGACGAGGAGGCGGATCTGCTGCTCGTTGCCACCCAGCCCCGCGCGCCAGAGGAGGTGGCGGGCCTGCTCATAGCCGAACTGCTGGGGCTTGATGGGGCGGAGCGACGCGTCGATTGCGTCACGCGTGTCGGGGCGATCGGGCGTGGCGGGTATAGCGGGCGCGACGGGCGTGTCGGTTGCGACGGGCGCGAGATCATCCTTGGCGGGAGCGGAGGGTGTTGCGTTCTGGGCGAGCATTCCGGCGGCCTCCTTGGGGCAACTGACTGAGCATCGGTTCAACGCGGCGAAGCGCGAGACATTGCGGGAAGTTGTGCGTTATCTAGCCGCGGGATTCTGGGACCTGCTTCGCTGGGCTCGCGTGTCAGAAGGCAAAGAAGGCTCAGAGCAAAGAGACCGAGCGGAGGCGGACGCACCAACATGTTTCGGAATGTGCTGGCCCGGCATTACCGAGATCCCACCAGATTACCGGATTGCAGAGCGAAGTCTTCACAAATGTGGCGGATGGGGCGTGCGTGAAGCGACTTGGCTCGCGGGTGTGACGGAGGTTGCGGTGCTGTCGTGCGGTCAGCCTTCGGCGGGAGATTTGGTGGGGTAGCGGAGCATGCCGCCGCACTCGGGGCAAGGCCAGCCTTCGGGCGTATTCTCCAGGTCGTAGGCGCAGGTGGCGCAGAGCACGCCAACGCCGTGCTGGGGGTCCCCGAAGCGTCTGGCGAGGCCGCGGCGGCCGCCCTTGAGGGCCGCGACTGCTTGTGCGCCGGCGACGGCGAGGAACGCGGCGATATAGACGAGCTCTTGTCCCGGCGCCGTTCCTCGCAGGATGGAGGCAGAGTGCGGAACAACCGCCGCGAATGCGCCCAGGCTGATCCCGAGTGCGACGCCCATCGGCGCAACGGGGCTCTTGCTGCACGTGCCGTGGGCGGCTCCATAGACCGTGGCGTAGCCGAGGACGATCGCGATTGGGAACGCCGCGAGCAGATCGGGGCGCCCGAGCCCGAGAAGATTGGCTCCGGCCATGGTGCACAGAAAGCCGAGCACTCCCCACACGGCGGGGCCGACAATGCCCAGGAGGAAGCCAGCGAAGGCGTTGGCGGCGGTGCCCTTAATCCGCCGGCGGGACCAGCCAGTCGGCGCGGGGGCGGTTTCGCCCGGGAGGGGTGGCGGCTTGGGTGGCTCCGTCGGTCGCGTGGTGTGCGGCCATCCGATCATGGGACCCCCCGCGCGGTGGATGCTGGCTGCGTGCTTGCGAGGCGGAACATCGTGCCGCACTCGGGGCAGGGGTGGTGATCGGGTGTTGCGGTGAGGTCGTACTGGCAGGCGGCGCAGCTGTGGCCGATGCCGAGTTGGGGCTGGGGCTTGGGTGGTTGTGAGCGTGTGCAACCGATGTAGCCGCCGGGGGCTTGAACGAGGCCGAGTGCGAAGATGACGGCCGCGATGAAGAGTGACTGGCCGCCCAACTCGAGAAACAAGAATGGGAGTGAGGCCAGAAGTGGAGAACCTCCGAGCCCGAGCGCGACCGCGAGTGCATCTGTGGACGCGAAGCCACCGACGCTGGAGACCAAGCCAGCGCCAGAGACGAAGGCGATGCTTGCGATGATGGCAATCAGGGTAAGTGTCGCGGCGACCGAACCGAAGCCCTCCATGAGGCGGCCGCATGCGATGCCAATCGCGAACGACAGTGGGCCGTTGATGATGCCGAAGATCGCTCCCATGAAAGTGTCGGGGAGCATCGAACTAATCGTGCGTTGTGGAAGTGGTTTGCTCATCGGCTTGATGGTTGAAGGACCTGCGGGGATCGCCGGGTTACCCGGCCTTACTTCCATAAGGCTCCGACGGGCCAGCGTTGCATGGTATTGGGCTGGTCGCTGCCCTTGCCGTCGCCGAAAATGTCGACCAATTGCATGGCTTGTTCCTGGCGCGGGTGGGGGCTGATGCCCGTGAGATAGTGCGGGTCAAAGAGATAGATCTGGACGTATTGGAAGATCGGGACGAGGGGGACTTCTTCTTCGAGGATGATGCGCTCGGCCTCGCTCAGGATCGCGAGGCGCTTGGCGGGGTCGGGCTCGCCGCGGGCCTGATCCAGCAGCGCGTTGTAGCGAGGGCTATGGAACTTGCGGTCGTTGTTGCCGTCGAAATTGATGGTGGCGGGCGCGCCGTTCTCGCCGGGCTGCTCGTAGGAGCGGTTGAGATCGAGAAAGGTCGTGGGGTCGCCGTAGTCGCCGAACCAGCCGGCGCGGCTGATCATGTAGTTGCCGCCCTTGAGCTCCTCTCGGAAGACCTTGATCTCCTTCATGGCGAGGGTGATGTCGACGCCGAGATTGCGTTCCCAGTCCTTGGCGATGGCCTGCGCGATGAGGTCGTGGCCGCCGTCCTTGTTGAACATGATCTCGATGGTGGGGAGGCCCGCGGCGTTGGGATAGCCAGCTTCCGCCAACAGCGCGCGTGCCGCGGCGGGGTCGTAGGGGAGGCCCTTGGGAGAGACGTATCCGGGGATCGAGTCACGCGGGATGAGCGTGGTGGCGACGCGCTCCCCGCTGCGCCGGACGTTGTTCACGATATTCTCGCGGTCGAGGGCCATCCCGAAGGCGCGGCGCACGCGCGCATCGGCGAAGGGGTTTGGGCGGCCGTCCAGGAGCGTGGGCTGCGTGTAGAAGTTGTAGAAGTACGTGCCGAAGGCGGGGAAGGTGTGGATGTTCTGGCGCGGGTCGGGCGGGAGGCGGTGGTCAATCTCGATGGGGTCCAGGTTCTGCGCGACTAGAGCGTCGTAGGCGGCGCGGTGCTCGTTGTAATAGTCCTGCTTGGCTTGGATCATCTCCGCGCGGTACGTGGGAGTGACGTCGCTGACCCAGTCCACCGCGCCCGTCTGGAAGGCCAGCACCTGCGCGTTGCCGTCCTGCACGGATGGGATCGAGATGGTGTCGATGTCGATGCTGGCGGCGTCCCAGTAGTGGGGATTGCGCTCGAAGAACATGTCGCGCTTGAAGCGCCAGACGGTGAGCATGAAGGGGCCGTTGGTAACGAGCAGTGGCGGCTTGGTCCAGTCGCTGCGCGTCTTGATCATGCCCGTGGCCGCGTCGATGGACTCGTGGGCACCCACCAGAGGCGGATAGACGGGAGCGAAAACGCCGAAGGACGTGAGGCTCATGAAGTATGGCGTGGGGCGCTCGAGCTCGATGATGAGCGTGCGGTCGTCGGGTGCGCTGAGGCCTACGAGCTCATCAAACTTGGCGAGTGTCTCCTGCCAGAGCGCGTCGGCCGCGGCGGAACGGTTGGTGATGGTGGTGTTGGACGCGAACTCGCGCAGGCGCGCGGAGCGCCAGTCGTAGAAGGCCTGACCGCCGCGGATTAGCGTGAAGAGCTTGGCGTAGTCGCCGGCGGAATCGGGGAGAAGGAGGCGCCGCCACGAGAAGATGAAGTCCGAGGCGCGGACGGTGGAGCCATTGCTCCAGCGTGCGTTGTCGCGCAGGTGGAAGGTGTAGGTGCGGAGGTCGGTCGAGATCTCCCAGCGTTCGGCGGCGGCGGGGCGCGGGTCGTAATCGGTAGCAAAGACGTCGTTGCGAGTGAGGCCCTCGTAGATGACGCCCGCGACGCGGAGGTCCTGCATCCAGGACATCTGGGCGAGGTCAAGGGTGCTGACGTCGCCTCGGTTAATGAAGCGAAGATCGGCGCGCGGCAGAGGCTTGTCGGTGAGAACGACAACGCCCACGAGTACCGCGAGCGCGAGGATCGGGAGTAGGAGCTTCCACATGCGGGGAGCGTATGGGGAGGGTCGCTCTGCGCGAGCGAACTTCGCGGCTGCCCGCGGCTATTCACCACAGCCGCTTCTGGGCACGAGACGAATGAGCGGCCCGCTTCGCGGCATCGCAGGAATCAGCCCGGGTTTGTCGGCCGCGGCGGTGTTGAGGGCTGCGGCGTCGCTGGCGGCGTGGCGGGGAGTCTGGCCGCGTCTTCTGGTGAGAGCAGCTTGGCGGCGGGGAGGATGCCGGGCTCGGATCTTGGTGTGACTTCGACGAGCATGAGCGGGCCGACCGTTCGTTCAAAGACGTTGAGCGCCGTTGAGGAGCCGCGCGCGTTGGAGTTGACCTTGCCGCCCGCGCGGTCGACGAAGACGACGACCTGTTCGCCCTCGACGCGCGCGAGGAGGACCATGGTGTCGTCGGAGATGATGACGGCGCCGTAGCGATCAGCGTAGCCCCAGCCGACGAGCTCGATGCCAGTGGTGGCGAGGGGCACGACCATCGCGGTGCCGAGGCGATCGCGCACGGCGATGGCGAACTCATCGTCGGACTCGCAGCGCCACTCGGGGCGGAAGCCCATCGAGACGCTGGTGTCGTAGACGAACTCGGCAGCGAGGCGCGGGCGGAAATCGGGATTGGCCGAGGGGCTGCCGGGGCCCTGCGTGATAAGGGACATCGCGACAACGGCTGCGATTCCCGCGGCGAGTCCGCCGCCGATGATGGCGAGCCAGCGCAGGCTGAGCTTCCGATCGAGCACGTTTGGCAACGCGAGCGGGAGGGTTGCGGGCGGCTCGGCGAAGAGGCGCGCGAGTGAGGCGTCGATGGTGGCGTGGGCCTCGCGCTCGAGCGCGAGCGCGTTGCCGTCAGACTCTTGCGCATCGAGGCGCGCGAGAAGTTCGAGGTCCGCGGGCGTAGCGATTCCGGCCGCGGCTTTAGCGATCAGCTCGCGGATGGTCGCGTCGTGCGCGCTGGGACCGGTGATGTTGGAGGGATCGCTCACGACTGGCCCCCCTTTCTTTCGTGCCTTCGTCCAGTGCTTCGTTCTGACGCCGGGGCAGATTCAGCGATGGCGCGGCGAGCGGGCTTGGACTCGGCTGCGAGCCCGAGCCGGTCGCGAAGCGCGAGCCGCGCACGGAAGACGTTGCTCATCGCCGTCCCCTCGGGGATGCCAAGCGCGGCGGAGATCTGCGCGAAGCTGAGGCCCTGGACGCTGCGAAGGACAAGGCAAGCGCGAGCAGTTTCGTCCAAGCCGTCCAAGGCGCGCGAGACGCGCTCATCAACAATGGCGGGAGCGGCCCGGATGACGGCGGGTTCGGGTGGGTGGTCTTCGCCGCCCTTTCCGCGATGCTTTGCACGTTTGCGGAGCTCGTTAAGTGAGGCGAAGCGGACGATCTGGGAGATCCACGCGACAAAGCTGGTGCCGGGATCAAAGTCGCCGAGCTTGCCAAGTGCGATGGTGGTGGCTTCCTGGACCATGTCGTGCGCGGCGTGGGGGTCGTTCAGGATGCTCGCGGCGACAAGCCACATGGTTCGTTGTGCTTCCTGCGCGTGGGCTGCGAACTGAGCCGGCGTCAGCTGCGAAGCGTGCGCGAGTTCCACCCCGCCCGGCACGGAGCCAGTTCCCGATTGGGACGGAGTGGGGTGATCATGGGACATCTGCGATAGTCTCGTCCGGAATGTTGCGAAGCTGGTCGAGATTGCGGCGATGCGCGGAACTCGGCGAGAGAAGTGGAAAACACCCCGGCTCCGCATCTTATCGGGTCGTGGCGGCGGATGCGGCACGGGCAGAGCGAGAGACTTCGCCACGGGGCTCACAGCGAGGCGGGGGGGGAGAAGGGCAGATGGAAAACAAGAAGCTGGATGGGGAATGGTGGACGATGGGTGCGCGACTTGGGTGCGGGCGCGAGTGGCTAGGAAACCGGCCGGGAGGCCGGTTCTACCTTGTGCTTTGCGATGATTGAAGTGTCGCGCCCTCGCACGCCCTGTCACGCCCTGTCACGCCCTGTCACGCCCTGTCACACTCATTCACGCCGCTTGTTCGGCGCTGGGGCGGGCGGCGCCGAGGCGCATTGCGAGGCGGTGGGCCTCGGCCTCGCGCGCCAGTACGAGCGGGAGCGCGTAGGAAGCGTGCGAGACTCTGGCGGCGGTGGCGCCGAGTGTTTCTCGCCAGTCGGGATCGTCGAGCAGGCCGTCGATCGCGTGGGCGAGGGCTTGCGGGTCAGCACTGACGCGCAGGCCGCTCACGCCGTGGGTGATGATGTCAGAGAGGCCGGGCGCATCGGCGACGATGACGGCCATGCCCTGGGCCATGGCTTCAATCACGGACTTTGAGTGACCTTCGAGCTCGGAGCATTGGACGTAGATCGTGGCGAGTGCCATGCGCGAGAGCAGTTGATTGTGTGGGAGGCGCCCCATGAAACGAGCCGTGACGGCGCGGTCGTGCGCGAGGGCCTCGAGGCGGGTTTGCTCGGGGCCAGTGCCCGCGAGTTCGAGCGTGGTGCTGGCTCGCTTCTCATCGCTCAGGAGCGCGAGGGACTCGATGAGAAGCTCGATGCGCTTGCGCGCGATCAGTGGGCCGGCGTAGAAGATTGTTGAAGGTTCGCGGCGTGGCGCGGCGTGGTCGTCGTCGCTCGACACGGCATCGCTCAGAACATTGTTCAGAACGCCGTTCGAAACATAGTTGGGAATGACGCGGCCCTTGCCCGGCGGCAGGTGATAGCGCCAGGAAAGGTCATCGATCATGTCCTGCGTGGTCCCGACGACGACGTCGGCACCTTGGCAGAGGCGGCCTTCAATCGCGGCGACTTCGTTGTGCGCGAGAGAGTGGGGGCCGTGCTCGTGGGCGACGAACTTGCTCCAGAGCAGGCCGCCACGCGCGATGAGGCCGACAGCAAGGCCGGCTTTGCGCAGCGAGCGAGCGATGTGGAGGCCGACTTCACCGCCGCGGTCGAGGGGCGACTTGATGACGGCGCTGCGGCAGCCCGCGACTGCGGCGCGGAGCTCGGTGCTGAATAAGGATGGCTCGTTCGCGGCGCTGACCACGCGAAGTCGATTGGTGGTGCCGGGGGCGGCGATGGCCGCGATGGCGGCGAGGTTCTCAGCGGGAGTACTCGCGTCGGCCGTGATGAGCACGAGCTGGCGGAAGTGCGGCAGCAGCCCCGCGTAGAGGTGCCACTCACGGGAGAGGATGCCAGCGCTCTGCCATGACTTGGCCGAAGTTCCGGTCGCGAAGACCAGAACGAGCGCATCGGCGATCGGGTTGGAGTGGGTCTCGTTTGGCATCCGGTTCTGAAGGATTGAACCGGGAGATATCGGCTTGGGGGCGTAGCGGGGCGACTCTTGCGCGGCAAGAGTTTCCGATTTTGGCTCGGAGGACACGCGCAGGCGGGCGTTATCGCGGACGTGGCAGCGCGAGCGGCCTGGGTGACAGCGCACGTGGCTGGTGTTGCGTTACCCCGCGCTGCCAGCGAGGGCCGCGTTGGTGGGGAAGCGCTTGAGGGCCGCGAGGAGTCGCTCGATCTGCTCGTGCGGGTGCATCGCGAGGAGCTGGCGGCGGAGGGCCGACATGGTTTTGAGCTCACCCTCGGGCAGGAGAAGGTGCTCCTTGCGCGTGCCTGACTCGGCGAGGTTGATGGCGGGGAAGATGCGGCGGTCTGCGACCTTGCGATCAAGGATGAGCTCCATGTTGCCGCTGCCCTTGAACTCTTCGAAGATGACCTGATCGGCCTGGGAGCCGGTGTCGACGAGGCAGCTTGCGATTTTGGTGAGGCTGCCAGCTTCTTCGGTGTTGCGGGCGGCGCCGAAGAGCTGGCGCGGGACTTCGAGGGCCTTGCTGTCGAGGCCGCCGCTGAGCGTGCGGCCGGAGCTGGCAAACCGGCGCGAGTTGTTGAAGGCGCGACCGAGGCGCGTGAGAGAATCGAGAAGGATCACGACGTGCTTGCCTGACTCGACCATGCGCTTGCACCGGTCGATGGTCTGGATTGAGATCTCGATGTGCTTCTCGACGGGATGATCGTTGGACGAAGCGACGACGCGGCAGCGCTGCGCCGAGCGCGCTTCGGCGGCATCGGGCGCGCGATCGGCAACGCCCAGGTCCCTGGCGGCGGTCTCGCCTCGCGCGAGCGTCTCGCGAGCCATTGAGTCGGTGGTGGTCTGGACGAAGGTGCGTCGGAAGTCGGTGACTTCTTCGGGGCGCTCATCGACGAGGAGGACGACGATCTCGAGGTCGCTGTAGTTGCGGAGGAGCGCGGTGGCGATGTCCTTCAGGAGCGTGGTCTTGCCTGCCTTTGGCGGCGAGACGATGAGCGCACGCTGGCCGCGGCCGATGGGGCAGAAGAGATCGATGAGGCGGCAGGAGGCGGGGCAGCCGGGATACTCGAGCGTGAGGCGCGGCTGCGGATCGATTGAGGTGAGTTCATCAAAGCGGCGGATGGCGGGCGGTAGTGGACGGCCGTCGATGTCGGTTCGATGCGAGAGGATTGGGCCGCGGCTGGGTTGATTCGAGCGATGCTGGGAGTTCTGCGGCGGGTTGTTGTTGGAGGTTGCGTATCGGCCCTGCGGCTGCTGGCCACCCTGGCCGCCGTTGCCGGGCTGGCCACCTTGTCCGGGCTGGTTGCCGTAGCCGCCCGGGCCGGAGCGCTGTCCGTTCTGCTGCTGAGCGCCGGGCGGACTGCCACCGCCGCCGTCGGCGTTGCCGCCGCTATTTCCGCCGCCCCCGCCGCGGCGTCTGCGTCTGCGTCCACCTGTCCCTGGCCCCATGTCCATGACCTCCCCTGCGCCTCCAGCGCGAGACGAACTTCGTGAAAAACTCCGAACGCGCGCCGAGTGCCCACACTGAAAGCGGGCGGCGCCCAAAAGCCTGGTGACGTGTGCCTTCGGTCGTTTGGCCTATGAAGCGTGACGGCATTTTTTCCATAGTTGATC
>JBBQGR010000064.1:0-9437 GCA_038323185.1 Phycisphaerales bacterium
TGAGGTAGGCGGCGAGCTTGCCGCAGGTTGTGGTTTTACCAGAGCCCTGGAGCCCGCACATCATGATGATGGTCGGACCGGGGACGGCCTTCATGATGTGCGGAACCTGATCGACGCCCGCGGACGCCGCGGCGAGTGGCGCGGGGACGTCGGGCATCGACGCGGCGTTGGTCTTGCGACCACCGAGGAGCTCGACGAGGCGGTCGTAGACGATGCCGATCATCTCCTGGCCGGGCTTCAAGCTCTTGGTAACGTCGCGGCCGAGGGCGTCCTTGAGGACGGACTCGCTGAACTGGTTGACGACGTCGAGATGAACGTCGGCCTCGAGAAGTGCGGTGCGAACCTCGCCCATGGCCTCGCGGACGTTGGCCTCGCTGATGGTGGCGTTGCCGCTGAGCTTCTTGAAGAGGCCGTTGAACGTGTCGGTCAGTTTGTCGAACATGAGAACTCCGAAGGGAAACGCGCAGCAACGAACGCTCACGCGGCCCGGCAAGGGACACGATCAGGGCTTGACCGACGAGATCATATGAACCGTGCCACGATCATGCCGCCAGGGCTCGGCATGATCGTGGCACTTGGTGGGGGCCTTGGTGTGGAAGGAAATCCCCTCGCGCTTGCGCGCTGGGGCTCTGAAGAACGTTTGTTGCCGGCGCCTGGATTACTTGAAGGCTTCGTAGTCCTTGCCCAGCAGTGCGCAGGCCATCTTGAGCTTCATCACTTCATCCGTGCCCTCGTAGATGCGGCAGACGCGGACGTCCTGCAGGTGGCGGAAGGGGCGGTAGAGTTCGCTCCAGCCGCGGCCGCCGAAGACCTGTACGGCATGATCGGCGGCGTCGAAGGCGGCGTTGCTGGCGAAGAACTTGGCCTGGGCGACCTTGGTGTCGGCCTCCTTGAGGAGGTCCTTGTCATTGGGGTTCTGGTCGCTGGCTTCCTTGGCGAGGGCGGCGCGCTCGATGAGGGCGTCGCTTGCGGCGCGGGCCATCTCGATCTTGGCGATGTGGTCCTGTACCAACTGGTGCTTGCCGATCTCCTTGCCGTGCTGCTTGCGGGTGCGGGCGTAGTCGAGCACTTCCGCGAGGCAGTCCTCGATAGCGCCGAGGCAGCCCGACGCGACCGAGAGGCGCCCGGAGACGAGCGTGTGCATCGCGATGCGAAAGCCCTCACCCTCTTGGCCAAGCATGTTGTCGCCTCGAACGACATGGTCGTTCATCTGGAACATGGCGGTGTCGCTGGTGTACATGCCGGGCTTGCTGTGGAGCTGCTCGGCCTCGAAGGTCTCGTCGTGGGTGCCGTCGGCCTTCTTGCCGGTGTCGACGATGATGGCACTCATGCGGCGCTCGGTGCCGGTCTTGCCCTCGGGGAAGGCGAAGACGATCACGGCGTCGGCGATGGAGCCATTGGAGATGAGGTACTTGACGCCGTTCAGGATGAGCTTGTCACCCTCGCGCCGGTAGGTCGAGGTGCCTTCGAGCGGGTTGCTGCCCGCGTCGGGCTCGGTGAGGCCGAAGGCCAGGATGCTCTCGCCCTTGCAGGAGGCGGGAATGTAGCGCTGCTTCTGGTCCTCGGTGCCATACTTCAGGATCGGGAACTGGCCGATGGAGGTCTGGCCGGAGAAGAAGGTGCGCGGGCCCGTGCCCTCGCGGTTGATGCGGACGAGCATGCGCGCGTAGGTGAGGCTGTCGGCGCCGCGGCCGCCGTGTTCGGTAGGGACGGGCATGCCGCAGATGTTGTACTTTTTGGCGAGGTTGACGATCTCGGGGTTGAAGCGGCGCTCGACGTACGCGAGTTCCTCGCTCGGGCGGAGCTCGTTGCAATAGGCCTCAACGTCGGCGATGAGGCCAGCCTTCTCGTCGGCGGTCATGGGGCGCGTCGGAGTGCTGATGCCCTTCTTCGCGGGAGAGAGGCCTGGGATGCCGGGGAGCGAGGAAGGCTTGGGAAGGATGGCGGTCATGGGTTCCTTTCGTGCGCGGATGCGGCCCTGCTGCTGCATGTGTGCGGCGCGGACCGACCCCTATCGGCTGGCGACACCATTGTTTCACTTCGTGATTCTACAACGGCCGGGCGCAGTGGCCAGCCCGGAATCTGGCTGGCTCTGGAATACAAGGGGATTGGTATCAGGGGCCGCGGCTGGGCCGGTATACGCGAGCATGGGCGGATGGATGCCGCACGGGTCCGGACAGAGCACGAACCCACCCTATGCGTGTGCCGCCCGCTTGCTAGGCTCTGGACATGAGCGAAGTTCCAACGCCACAGACCGGCAATCTCATCCTTGACGCCGGGGCTGCGCTCATCACCCTGACGGCGATGGAGACGGTGCTGGGGATCGATAACGTCGTGTTCATCGCGCTGTTATCGGGTCGGTTGCCCGAGCACCAGCGCGCGAAGGCTCGCAAGGTCGGGCTTGGGCTCGCGCTGATCACCCGGGTGCTCTTCCTCTTGACGGTGACGTGGGTCATCGGTGCGGCCAACAGCAAGCTCTTCACAATCCCGATCCTGGACCACATGGTTTCGGGCCGCGACCTTATCCTGATCATCGGCGGGCTCTTCCTGATCTGGAAGGCGACGCACGAAATCCACAACAAGCTCGAGGAGCACGAGGGGGCTACGGGGCATTCGGTTCTTGGTGCGGCGGCGGTCACGCCGAAGGTGGAGGGCGCGGCGCACGAGGCTGGAAACTCGGAAGTCGCCGTGCCGAACGGGCAGGGTGCTGCGGTGGTGGCGGGGACGGGGAACGCCAGCCCGGCATCGCGCGCGATTGATCCGAAGGCCAGGCCGCGGAGCTTCCGGCAGACGGTGGCGCAGATCCTGGTCATCGATATCGTTTTTTCGATCGACTCGGTCGTGACGGCGGTGGGCATGGCGCAGCAGCTGTGGGTCATGGTGGTGGCGGTGATGATCTCGGTGGGGATCATGCTGATCTTCGCGGGGAAGATCTCCGCGTATGTCGAGAAGCATCCGACGCTGAAGATGCTGGCGCTCTCGTTCCTGCTGCTAATTGGCATGGTGCTGGTGGCGGACGGGCTTGGGCAGCACATCAGCAAGGGGTACATCTACTTTGCGATGGCCTTCTCGCTCGCGGTTGAAGTGCTGAACCTGATCGTGAAGGGCCGCTCGGAGCGGAAGGCTCTGGCGAAGGCGAGGGCCGCATGAGCGAGCCTGGCGATGCCAAGCCCGTTGCGCTGCTCGCGCCCTCGAAAGCGCGCCCTACTGGCGAGACGCTGCGACAGCGCCTGTCGCGGTACGCGATCCTCGCGCTGACGGTCTATCTGATCTGGTGTACGACGCTCTACTTCAGCCAGGACCGGCTGATCTTTCCGGCTGCCTTCAACTCGGCATCGCGCGCGGGTAGTCCGAGGCCGCCGGGGGGCGTTGAGCGTGTGACGCTCACGATGGCGGATGGCGTGCAGGGCGCGGCGTGGTTTGCCATTGGCGATGGACGCGCGCCAGAGGCTCCCGGGCCCGCGGTTGTTTTCTTCCACGGCAACCACGAGACGGTCGAGGGAGCGACGCTCTTGATTTCCGAGTACACGCGGCGGGGCGTGAGCGTGCTGGTGCCAGAGTACCGCGGCTTTGGCGGCGTTGCTGGACAGCCGAGCGAGCGGGCAATCGTCGCCGATAGCGTCGCGTGGGTGGAGTGGCTGGATGCGCAGGAGGGCATCGATTCCGCGCGGATCGTGCTGCACGGGCGCTCGCTTGGGGGTGGCGTGGCGGCGCAGGTCGCGGCCCAGATCGCCGCGCAGCTGGCCTCGCGTCAAGGCGCAGAGCCTGCACCCGCGGCGCTCATCACAGAGTCCACGTTCACGTCGGTCGCTTCGTTCGCGGCGGGATATGGCGTGCCACCTTTTCTGGTGCGTCATCCGTTTCGCACCGACCGCGTGCTGCCGGGGTTTGCCTTCCCGATCCTCATCATGCATGGCGAACAGGACTCGATCATTCCTGTTGCGCACGCGCGCAGGCTGGGCGAGTTGCAGCCGCGAGCGACGGTCGTGATCATGGGGGGCGACCACAACGACTTCCCGCGTGACTTCCGCGCGTATGTGGGGACGATCACGGACTTCCTAGAAAGATCGGGCGTGCTGGGTGAGCGGCCATGAGCGAGGCTGTGTTCATCATCGTGCTGCTGGTCGCCGCGTTCGGCGCGGGGACGCTTGGTGCGTTGACGGGGCTGGGCGGGGGCGTGGTGATCGTGCCGCTGCTGGTGCTCGCGTTCGGCGTTGACCTGCGCTACGCCATCGGCGCGTCGTTGGTCGCTGTCATCGCAACCTCGTGCGGATCGGCGACGAGCTTCCTGCGCAGTGGTGCGGCGAACCTTCGCACGGGGATGCTGCTCGAATCGATGACGGTGGTTGGCGCGCTGTTTGGGGCGCTGATCGCGGGCTGGATCTCGACCGTCGCGATCACCTACATCTTTGTCGCCGCGCTCTTGTACTCGGCGATCGCGACGCTGCACGCACCCAAGCCCAACTCGCTGGATGCACCGCCAGATGCGCTCGCGACGCGGTTGCGCCTTGACTCGATCCTGCCTGGTCCGAGCGGCTCGGTCGGCAAGGATCTACCGTACGCATCCAGACGTGTTCCCGCCGCGATGGTTGTGATGGCGCTGGCGGGAGTTCTCTCTGCGCTTCTGGGAATCGGCGGCGGCATCGTGAAGGTGCTCGCGATGGATCGGCTGATGCGGATGCCGTTCAAGGCATCGACCGCGACAAGCAACTTCATGCTGATGGTGACGGCGGGCGCGAGCGCGGGGATTTATCTCCACCGGGGCCAGATCGATCCGCGGCTCGCGGGGCCGGTGGCGCTCGGCGCCGCCATAGGCTCGATCATGGGCGCGGCGATTGTCGCACGCATCAGCGTTCGGCCGCTGCGAATCATCTTCGCCATCGTGGTGGTTGCGTCTGGCCTTGAGATGCTGAGGCGCACGATCTGGGGTGGGGCGTGAACAACACACAGGACACGATGGACACCGCAGCCATGCCGGACTCGGCGGGCAGCGGCGGCCCGCGCGTGCCCGACGACCGCTTCGCGCATGTTCCGGCCGATCGCGCGACGGCGGCGCGGCTCGCGCGCGCGCTGCGGTTCGGGCTCTTCGCTGCGTCGGCGCTCATTGCGCTCGGGCTGCTCTGGCAGATGGTGACGAGCGGATTCTCGACGCCGCGCCCTTCGTTTGCGACCTTTGACCCAGCAACGACGCAGTATCGCTCGCTCTCACAGACGTTTCGCGGCCTTGCGAACTTGCGGCCCGACTCGCTGACGCAGCTTGGCGTGATTGCGCTCATCGCGCTCCCGGCGGCGCGAGTAGCGTGGCTGCTTGTGGCGATGGCATCACAGCGCCAGCGGCTTTACGCCGCGATCTGCGCGGCGGTGCTGGTGGTGCTGGTGTGGGGGCTGGTGGCGGGGAAGTGAAAAGCGAAAAGAAGAAGCGAAGCAGCGAGGCAGCGAGGCAGCGAATCGGGAGTCTTCAGCGCTGCGCTTCGCGGTATCGCCTTACGCAGACCGCGTCGTTCTGGCCGCCGAAGCCTGCGGAGTTGTTGATCGCGACCTCGACGCCGCCGCGGTCCGAGAGGTCTCTTGCGATGTTGGGAACGTAGTCGAGATCGCAGAGCGGGTCGGCGTGCCTGAGGTTGATCGTTGGCGGCACCTTGCCGGTGCGGATGGCCTGCACGCACACGATCGTTCCCGCGGCGCCGGCGGCCTGGATCAGGTGGCCCATCATGCTCTTGACGGATGAGATGGCGATCTGCTTCGCCCGCTCGCCAAAGACGGCCTTGACGGCCGCGGTTTCGAGCTTGTCGTTCTCTTGCGTGCCGGTGCCGTGAGCGCAGACGTACTGGACCGGCGGCCTGCCACCCGCGCCGGGCTGGCTGGGATCGATACCAGCCTGCTTGAGCGCTTGCCGGAAGGCGGCCTGCGCGCCGCGATGCTCGGGGGCGATATCGGTGATGCGGAAGGCGTCGGCGGAACTGCCGAAGCCTGCAATCTCTGCGAGCGGCGTTGCGCCGCGCGCGAGGGCGTGGTCGAGTGATTCAAGGACGAGGATGCCGGCGCCCTCGCCCATCACGAAGCCGTCGCGCGTCTGGTCGAATGGGCGCGAGGCGCGGGTGGGATCATCGCGGCGCGTCGACATCGCGGTGAGGCGGATGAAGCCCGTCATGCCGAGCGGATGAATCATCGTGTGCGAGCCGCCGGCGAGCATCGCGTCGGCATCGCCACGACGGATGATTTCGAAGGCCTCGCCGATGGCCTGCGTGCTTGCGGCGCAGGCCGTCATGCAGTTGAAGGCCGGGCCGCGGCATCCGAAGGCGTGGGCCAGGTGCGTGATGGTGATGTTGGGCTCTTGCTCGATCTCGCGCACCTTCGACATGCGCTCCAGAGCGACCTTGGCCCATGCGACGTCGTTGACGCTGCGCGTGGCGCTGTCGTACCCGGCGATGTTGCTATCGAAGAAGTTGTCGTTGTCGAGCGAGCCCTCGCCCGCGCCGACGTAGATGCCCATGCGCTCGCGGCGCAGCCCCGCGAAGGACGCGAGGCCCGCCTGCTTCCAGGCCATGCTCGCCGCGGCGAGGGCGAACTGCGTTGATCGCCCCCCGTGCACGTGCGTCGCGGCGTCGGGCATGTAGCGCGCCAGGTCAAAGTCCTTGACCTCCGCCGCGAAGTTCGTGGCGAAGGTGCTAGCGTCGAAACGCGTCACCGCGCCGACGCCACTCTCGCCCGCGAGCAGGCGAGCCCACACCGACTCCACGTCGTCGCCCAGCGGCGTGACCCAGCCCATTCCAGTAATGACAACGCGGGGGGGCATGGTGGGGGAAGGCGTTAGGCACTAGGCAAGAGAAGAGAGGGACTGGGGACTGGGAATTGGGCACTGGGGGAAGAGACGAGAGACTAAACACAGAGAACACGAAGGTTGGACACGGAGGGCCACGAAACGAAAGGGACTGGTGACTTGGGATCGGGCATTGCAGAAGGGCTCAGGAATGGCATTCGGCATTCGCGACTCGGAGTTAGGCAACTCAAACGTGGTCTCATGTGTTCAGCCTTTCACGAATGCCAAACCACGAATGCCGAATGCTTGTTCTTCTTCCTCCGCTAGCGCCTAGTGCCTAGTGCCTTTTTCAAGCATTGTCATCAAAGTCGTGCGTGCTGCCGTCGCCGGTGCTGGTGCCGCCTTCTTCGTCCTCGAGGCCGATGCCGCGCTCGGCGCGGATCTTGTCGATGTTCACGACTCGTACGAGGCCGTCCTTCAGGCGGCGTTCGGCGAAGTTGATGATGAGGCCGAGTTCCAGGTTCGCGGCCTTGAGCTGGGCCCGCAGGCTCATGCGCTCGGGAGTGCCGACGGGGCCGGGTGTTGCGGAGACCTTCACGAGGAAGAGGTTCTCGACAAAGAGATCGCTGGCGATCTCGCCGACCTTCTTGTCCTTGTACATCACGGCGAAGTTGTGATCGACGGCGTACTTGACGCTGAGGGCATCGAGCTCGCTGCAGAGAGCGCCGAAGTACGCGCTGCGATCAAAGCCCGGGCCGAGCGTGCGATGCACATCGATGGAAGCGCCGATGACCTTACGCGAGGCTTCGGTTGTGGTGGGGTCAAGGTCCGAGAGCGGGATGCCGCGGCGATCGCCGCCCGCGCCGCCGTGCCCGCCATGGCCACCATGCCCGCGTCCGCCGCCACCACCGCCATAGCCGCCTCGCCCGCCGCGGCCGCGATCTTGCGAACTGTCGCGCGGGTCACGCGTGTCGCGAGTGTCGCGCGGGTCGCGTTGGTCACGCTGCTGGCCTGGGTCACGTGGGTACTCGTTGTTCATGATGAAACTCCTTGGGGAATGAAGAGACTGTCAAACTACCCTGACCACGAGCCGACCATACCAGACCACGAAGCGATTGTGACCTCGTCACAACGCGAACACGATTCAATCCTGATCCGACCACGATCCAATCCTGATACCTTGGCCCGGCGGCCCAGGTTCGACCACGCACCATCGTTGGCGCGCCACCGTCCCGACTCCTACTCCATCTTTCGCACGATGACCGCCGCGTTCTGCCCCCCCAGGCTGGATGAGCACGCGAGCACGTGCCCAAGCCTTGCAGCAGTTGCGGTCGCGGCACCGGCCATGAGCCCGGCGGCGGGCCGCCCGGTTTCCAGTCGCGCGGGGACCATCTGGCTTCGCACCATCATCGCGGCGACAATAGTCTGCACGCCGCCATACCCGGCCCAGCAGTCGCCCAGCGAGGGCGTGAGGAGGACCAGCGGCACGCTTGCGAGCCGCGCACCAAACACCTCGCGCAGCGCCTCGGCCTCCGGTCGGTCGAGCTCGGGCACACCAAGACCCTGCGGCACGATGGCGTCGATCTCATCAGGCCCGATCCGCGCATCCGCCAACGCGGCACGGATCGCGAGCACCAGGCCGTCGTTGGACTTTCCCGCGTCGGCGCGAGGTTGGCCCGGCAATGTCGGCGTTGATTGGGCCGCGCCGAATCCGACGACCTCGCCATAGATGTTCGCGTTGCGAGCCTTCGCGCCCGCCAACTCCTCGACGATCACGATCGCGCCCGCCTCGCCCGGCACCGTCCCCGGCGACGCGGGATCAAACGGACTCGCGCCCGGCGCGGCTGGGTCGCGCGTCGCCGCGAGCCGGCCCGCGAGCGTCTGCCTCAGCATGCCCATCAGGTTGATCTTGCTCTCGGCCCCGCCCGAGAAGCACAGGTCCGCGGCTCCGCGCTGGATCACCCGCAGGCTCTCGCCCAGCGACAGGAGCCCGCTCACCTCGCCGCAGGTGATGGTGTTCGACGGCCCCTCGGCCCCATGGATGATCGTGACGTGGCACGCGAGCATGTTGGGCAGATACTTGAGCATCCACAGCGGCTGCAAGTTGCTCATGCCACCGCCGCCACCCTCGGCCGCGCCCCAGGCCCGCATGTCAAAGCCGCCGGGCGTGATGCGCCCGGGCACGGACTCGCCGCCGACTCGCGCGGTCGCGAGCGCCTGCGTCAGCTCTAGAGTCTCCGCGGCGATCAACCCGGCCCCGATCTGGCACCCCAGCCGCGGCTGCGGATACGTCGTCGCGAAGTCCGGCGCGTCGCTCTCGTTGTGCGAGCGGGTCGTCAGGCCCGCATCGGCAACCGCGAGCCGCGCCGCGGCGACCGCAAGCTCGGTATCACGCGCCATCACCTTCACGGCCTTGCGATAGCCCTTGGGAACATGGTCCTTGGCAGAGAAGTCACGCACCTCGGACCCCACGCCGCAGGCAAAGGCCTCGGGCGACACGCGCGTGAGCGCACCCATGCCGCTGCGCCCAGCAAGCAGCCCCTCCCACATGGCCGCGGCACCAAGCCCAAGCCCGGTGACCGCCCCAAGACCCGTGATGACAACACGCCGATCAGCCATCGTGCGGGGAGTCTATGGGGGAAGGTGGGTAAAGATGAGTTCACCACCCAAGGGCGCG
>JBBQGR010000065.1:0-9433 GCA_038323185.1 Phycisphaerales bacterium
GGTGCGTCGATCGGCCTGCGTGGCCTTGATCAGGAAGTCAACCTGGATGTCGTCCAGGAACTGGCCGGCGATGCCGAGTGCGGGTGCGGTGCTGAGGATGTCGCTTGCGAAGTCGCTCTCGATGAGCTGCTCGGCGAGGCCGAGGCTGTTCTGGCCGGCACCGACGACCGAGAGGGGGCTTGGGAGCGGCGTGCGGAAGGCGTTGGCACCGACGCCGCTGGTTGGGAAGGTGGGTGAAAGGCGGCCGGAGTTGGGGTCGAAGAACTCGTTGGGACGAGTGGTGGGGCGCTGAGCGCGGGCGGCGCGGACCTGGTTGCTGTCGGTGTTGAAGTAGAGGTCGATGTCAAAGCCGATCTGCTCGAAGAAGTCCTGGGACACGAGCAGGAAGCGGGTCTCGACGTTGATCTGCATGGCGCGGACTTCGCGGAGCTTGCTCAGCAGGCCGTGGACTGCGCGGTGGTTGGCGGGGGTGTTGGTGACGATCAGCGAGCCCTGGAGCTGCTGAATGAAGCCGACATCGCCGCCGTTTTCCTGCCAGCCCTGAGAGTCAACGTTGGTCGTGATGATGTTGATGAGCTCGTCGGTGCGCTCCTGCAGCGTGCGGCCGGGCTCCTGGTCCTCGTCCTCGTCGTTGAAGGGGCTCTGTCCACCGCCGCCGCCGCCCTGTCCGGACTGGAGGACGTTCTGGAGATCGAGCTCTGGGGCGTTGGGGTAGTCGGGGATCTCGATGAGGAGATCGCGGATGTCGTAGATGACCAGGACCTTGTTCTTGTTGATCACCTCACGCGAGGCGATGGTTAGAACACCGTCGGTGATGGACCAGGCGGCACCGTTGATGGGGTCGCTGCCGCTGGCCTTCTCGATGACGCGATCGAGCACGGTCTTGACGGGAACGTTGGTGAGGTTGAGGGTGATGGGGGCTTCGCGATCGATGCCAACGGTCTCAAGGGACTGCCAATCGACGTCGACGTTGAGGTTGGTGACCTGGGAGAGGAAGCCGACGATGTTGGAGAGGGGCGTGTCGTTAAAGGCGACGGGGATTCGCTTGGTCTCGAGGATGGCAAGTGCGCGGCGGTTGTCCTCGCTATCGGCGAATGCGATGGGCTCGCCGCGGCGGTAGGTGATGGCGGGCCAATCCTCGGGGTACTCCATGATGTGGTCCGGTGGGATCAGAGCGCGGATGTTGTTGACCTCCTGGAAGATGATGCCGCGTTCCTTTTCCTGCTGGTAGCCCTCGGCGCGACGGAAGACGATGATGTCGCGAAGAGCGTCCTTCAGCACGAGGCCGGAGGAGTTGATGGGATCAAGGAAGAGGATCTGCTCGACGACCTGGAGGGCCTCTTCGTACTTCTGCTCGGCCTGGAGGGCGCGAACGCGGGCGAGGGCCTCGTCGATCTTGCGGCCCTTGGCCTGGGAGTCCTGCTGGGCAGCGGAGGCCGCAGCCAGGCGGAGAGCTTCCTCGCGCTCGGCGGAGGTAGCACGCGCGATGCCGTCCTCGCTGGCGTCGATCTTGGCGCGAAGGTCGGCGACCTGCTGTGCGTAGGACTCCATCTCGGCGGTGGAGAAGAGCTGGCGGCCAGCGTTGAGGCGGAGGTTCGCGGAAGCCGCGAGGTCGCGGGCGCGAGCGACCTGACCGCTTTCGAGGGCGCGCTGGGCCTGGGCCAGATCGTTGCTGAACTCGGCGAGGGTCTGGTCCTTGGCGATCTGGGTCTGTCCGGCGAAGGTGCCGAGCACGCCGCCTGCGCCGGTGGGAGCTACGTCCATGCGGACGCGAGACTCTGCGAGACGCTGCTCGGCGAGCTGACGCTGGTTGGCATCGAGCTGGTTGGTGTAGCTGGCGAGGAGGCGGCTGTACTTGTCGGCGGCCTCGCGGACGCGGCCCTCGTCGAACGCGGCGTTGGCCTCGGCGAGGAGGTTCTCGGCCTCGAATCGGCGGGCGAGTTCGATCAGGTCGGTGGGCTGGGCTGGCGCGGGAGCGACCGCGGGCTGCATGTTCTGCACGGGAGCCGCAACGGGGGCCATCATGGGTGCCGGGGCAGGTGCCGGGGCAGGTGCCGGGGCAGGTGCCGGGGCAGGTGCCGGGGCAGGTGCTGGGGCAGGTGCTGGGGCAGGTGTGGGAGCCGGTGCCGGAGCCTGAACGAGTGCGGGTGCGGGCGTTGGCGCGGGCTGTGCAGGGGCGGGAATGCTGTCGCGGCGACGGACTACGCCGGGCTGGAGCATTCCGAGGGCGACCTCGCCGGGAAGCTCGATGGTCTGGCCGCGGGCGATCTCGACTTCGACAAGGCGCGACTGGTAGACGGCGAGGATGCCACGCTGCTCCTGGCTGAGCGTGACGCCGGAGCGGTGGAGGGCATCGAGGCCAGCCTTGGAGTCGGGGTAGCGGCCAGCATCAAAGGCTGCGATGGCGGCGTCGAGCGCGTCGGGCGCGGAGGCTTCGAGCGTGGAGCGGCGGCCCTTGGCCTGCTCCATGAAGGACTTGGCGATGTCGACCTGAGCGTTTGTGGCCTTGGGCGCCTTGATCACGGCCTGCGCGTGGCGGTCGGCGGTCACGAGGTCGCCTCGGCTGAGCGCGTCCTCGGCCTTGTCGAGGCTGCTCTCAACTGGCGGCATGGACCGCAGTCGGTTGGCGGCGTTGGCCATCAGCTTCGTGGCCCGACCGCGCTCCTCGTTGGAGAGGGAGGCCGAGCGGGCCGGTGAGGTGATGGACATCAGCAGGCGCTGGGCCTGCGTGGGCTTGCCAGCGGCGAGCAGCTCTGCCGCCGCGTCGAGGCGGGCCGCGGCGGAGACGGACTCCATCGAGGATGCGCCTTCATTCAAAGGTGCATCGGTGGTGCCAGCGACCTGAGCGATGGCGTGCGTGGCGAGGGCGCACATGCCACCGGCAATGCCAGCGAGCGCCACGAGCGAACGGACCTTGCGCGAGTTCCCAAGCACCATAAGCATCTCCAAAGCGGGATCGACAGCGTCAATGAACGGGCTCAATCCGGACACGGCCAGCCTCGAACAGCCAGCGAAGAGGCGGGGACACAGCATTCCAGAACCACTTACCACACGCGACCGCCCGGCTTCGGGCCTTTGGCGGGCCTGCGTGGCCCGCGCTTCGTCGCGGCTTACCGGGTCCTTGAACACATCTGGCCTTGCGGCTTTGCGTGCACATGCCGACGCCTGCGCGCCGCGATCGGACTCCGACAAGGCGGGAAGATACACCCGCCGCCCGCGACTTGCAAACGGACGACAGCCAAGGCGAGGACAAAATGTTCGTTTTTTGTTTGGACTAGGGGTCTGGCCCCGTTGAAGCCGGTGCGGCGGACATGCGTAACTTGGGGGATCCACCCACGTGATCAGCCCACGTGATCAGCCCAAGTGATCGGCACGCGTGATCCGCCCGCACGATCCGGTTTGCGGGACCGGCTCACGGAATCCAGCGCTTCGCGAGGACAAAGCCAGCTTCGGGCTTTGAACCCTTGGTACGGCGCAGCTTGCCGGGGTAGGCCTTGAGCTGTTCATCGTCGAGGCGATCTGCCTCGATCACGGTGCTGTCGGCGAGATCGGCCTGCTCATCGAGCTCGTCGACTGCGCTCAGAGCGATGTCCTCGGCCTGCCTGAGGCAGTCGGCGTAGAGAACAACTTCTGCGTATCTGGAGGGGCTGTCGTCTGTGACGCGCCTGAGGACGCATCGCCAGAGTGTGGTGCCGAGCTCGCGGCCGTCGTCGTCGGTGTTGCTTTCTGGATCAACGTTGAGCGAGAGGCCCCACTGATCGCGAAGGCGCTCGATGATCTCCTCCATGCTGAGGAGGTTGGGAGCATCGTCGGTGATGCGGAGGACGCCGCGGTGTTCGTGCGCGGATGCGTCGGCACCGGCGGGCTCTTCCATGGCTTCGAGGCCGAAGGCCGCGAGGATGCGCTCGATGCGCTCCTTCATTTCTGGCTCTGCGCGAACGGTGACGATCTTGTGCTCGTCCACGAAGAGGTAGAAGAATGGCTCTTCGGCCATCGCACCAAAGCCGCACATGCCGTCCTCAAAGAGGAAGTCCTTGAAGCGGTGGAGCTCTTCCATGAAGTGCTCGATGCCCACGGGCTCGTACGCGACGAAGGGGTCGATCTCGCGGAATGCATCGTGGCCCATCACGTCAAGGATGGGGAAGACGCGGCCGGGTAGCATGGAGACCAGGACGGTCACGAGGCTCGGGACGCGCTCGGCGGAAGCGACAATGTCGAAGATGTAGCGGTCGGGCCATTCTTCCCAGTCTTCTTCTTCGCCGCCGTCGGCGGGCTCAAAGTGGAGCGTGTAGCCGGCCTTGGGCTTCATCTCCTCGACGGGATAGACGCCCAGTGGAAACCGGAAGTCGCCAAGGGTCTTGCGTTCGAGGGCGGGATCGATCTGGCATGTCACCATCGGAACCGAGCGTAGGGAGCCAGCGGCAGGGCGATGACAAGGATGACAAGGATGACGAGGATGACGAGAAAGGCGAGCCTGGCGGGTTCGGCTGGCATGCCGCGTGGATGGGCGTCCAATGATGCTAACGATGCGCATCGACCAAGAGACAGCCATTGCCCTGGTTCGAGTGATCGAGCACAAGGATCGCGCGACGGCGGCCCACACGTGGCGCGTGGTCCTCTACACACGGGCGCTGGCGGAGGCGGTTGGCATCTCGCGCGAGGAGGAAGAGCGGCTGACCTTCGCTGCGGCGCTGCACGATGTGGGAAAGCTGGACATCCCCGACGAGATCCTGGGCAAGCCCGGCCCGTTGACCGATGCTGAGTTTGCGGTGATGAAGACGCACGCTGCGCTCGGGCACCAGGCGCTGCTGAGCATGGGTGAGAACGACCCGATGCTGCTGAATCTCGTGCGCCACCATCATGAGCGGTTCGATGGGCTTGGATATCCCGATGGGCTGGTGGGAGAGGCGATCCCGGTCGTGGCACGCTGGTTTGCGGTGATCGATTCCTTTGATGCGATGACCAGCGTGCGGCCGTATCGCTCGCAAGTGGGGGACGAGGCGGCGCGGCGGGCGGTCGTGGAATTGCAGGCGGGGATGGGAACGCGATACTCGCCCGAGCCGGTGGAGGCGTTCGCGGATCTCTATCACACGGGTCAGCTCGATTGGATCCTGCACTACTTCAACGACGAGGTTCCGATTCCGGGATGGGAAGCTGGCAAGGTCGAGACCGCACGGAAGGTTCGAGGGAGGCCGGGGTCTGAGAAGGCCTGAACCCACGCGGCTCGGGCGCGTTATCGGGGCGGCGCGTTTGGATGGGATTGGGGGCCTTGTTGGTATGGCGCGGTGGTGTCGCGCGTTCGTGCATCGGGGCGTGGCGCTGGACGCGGTGTCGTGTCGATGAGTGGGAGAGCGGGTGAGGGGGCTGTTGCGGGACTGCGCGATGAACGAGGCATCGAGGGCCCGAGGGTTGGTTGTGCACGGAGAGAACTCAGTTGACAGTCCCACACCAGCCGAGGCTTGCTCGACCGGATCCAGCGCCGAAGGTCCGGGGGGCTGCGCATGGAAATACTGGCGTTCATGTAGCGAATGGCGATGATGCGGAGGTCACGCTGCGCGTGCTGCGTGCGTTGGTGAGTCGGACCGAGACGCTGGCGGTTGAGTTTGGCGGCGTGCGGGGCTCGTGCTTTGTGGGTGTGCTTGAGCATGTCTCGGAGGGTCGCAAGGGTGTGGAGCAGCCGCGATTTGTGGCTGGGGTGGACGTTGTGTGCGGCGCATGCGACTTGTGCCGCAGGGGACTCAGGCAGCACTGCCAGAATCGCGCGACGATCGGGCAGCATGGGCGCGATGGTGCGTTCGCACCGACGGTGCGGGTGCCCCGGATGAATCTGGTGCCGGTGCCAGCGGCGGTTTCGGATGAGGTGGCGCTGCTGGCGCACGCCGCGGCGTTGGCGCTGCACGCGTGTGCGGTGGTGCGGATCGAGGGGAAGACGTATGTGACGGTGCTGGGTGATTCGGCCGAGGCGATCCTGACGGCGCAGGCGATGGCGCGGAAGAACGCGAGCGTGCGGCTGATCGGGCAGCGTGCCGAGCGGGCCGTGCTGTGCGAACGCCGCGGCATCAAGCATCGGCTGCTCTCGGAGATCGGACGCCGCATGGATCAGGACATCGTGGTGGACTGCACGGGCGATTCGAGTGGCGCGGCGGTGGCGTTGGAGCTTGTGCGGCCACGCGGGACGATCGTCGTGCGGAGCGATGCGCCGGCGGTGCCGAGCGCGGTGATGCCCGCGCAAGGTGTGCGGCTGGACCTAGCGCGAGCCGCGGCGAATGAGGTGCAGCTCGTCGGGGTGCGAGGCGGAAGCCTTTCGGAGGCGATGGGGTGCTTGGAGCGTGGTGAGCTTGACGCGAGCGGGCTGATCCAAGGGAAATTCCGCCTGGCGGAGTTGGCTCAGGCGCTGGGGGCGACGCGAGAGGCGGGGTCGCTGCCGGTATCGATCCAGATGTAGCTTGATGAAGATGGTGAGGGGTGTCGAGCGGTTGCTGCGGGCCTTTTCAGAGGCCGGTTGGCGGCCGAAGGCAAAACCGGTCACAATAGACGCCGAAGAACAACGCGAGAGCGTGGCAGCGCGTGACATCACATGGCAAGGCACGGCAGCGACTGACCGAGCACCGCATCGAATCAACTGGCACGACGGAGACTGACGCATGACCATCCCGAATCAACCAAATCCCGCGTTCGAGCCGACGCCGGGCAACACTTCGCCGCAGGCACCTCACGCCACGGTGATGATTCCTACGCAGGGACCCTCGAATCCTGCGGGATTCTGGGGCTTTGTGCTGAGCTTGCTCGGGCTGATTGCGTGTGGCCTGCCGTCGCCGATCGGGCTTGTGGTTTCTGCGATCGGGCTTCGAAAGCAGCCGAAGCTGCTCGCGGTGGTGGGCGTGGTGCTTGGGCTGATCGGCACGCTGGGGTGGGGTGTGACGGGGCTCTTGGTGTATCGCGGCGCCTCGAAGGCGATGACGATGGTCGGCGAGGGTTTGACGGCGGGCATGGAGCTCAATAGCGACGCGGTGGCGATCCGTGATGCGTGCCTCAAGTTCAGGGCCGAGCGCGGCGTGATGCCCGGCTCGCTTGAGTCCATGGATGTGGCGGACAGCGCGAGGACCGACCCGTGGGGAACGCGATACCGCTTTGAGCTCACCAGCGGCAATGGCTTTGTGCTCATCAGCGACGGGCCGGATCGGATGTCCGACACAAGCGACGACATGCGGACCAAGTCGAGCGACCTGCAGGGTCCCTGAGGCCCGGGATCGCGGCGCGTCGATCCTTACTTGCGTCCCGAGCCGGGGACCCAGAGGACGTCCTTCCGTCCGTCGTCGTTGGCGACGCGCGAGAGGACAAAGAGCAGGTCGCTGAGGCGATTGAGGTACTTCACGGCCTCGGCATTGACGCCCTCGATGTCGTGGCTGGCAAGAGTGACGGCGAGTCGCTCGGCGCGGCGCGTGATGGTGCGTGCCAGGTGCAACGCCGCCGCGAGGTGTGAGCCTCCGGGCAGGACGAAGCTGTTGAGGGGCGCGAGGCGCTCGTTGTGCTCGTCGATGGCGCGTTCGAGCTTGTCAATCTGCTCGGTGATGATGCGCAGGCGCGAGCCCTCGGGCTCTTTCTGGGCGACGGGCGTGGCGAGGTCGGCGCCGAGGTCAAAGAGATCGTGCTGGACATTGCGGAGGATCGCGGCGATTCGCGGGGCGAAGGGGTCGGTCTGGTGGGCGAGGTCGGCCTGGATCACGGCGAGGCCGATGGCGGCGTTGGCCTCGTCGACCGTGCCGTAGGCCTCCACGCGCGGATCATCCTTGCGGACGCGCTGGCCGGTGGCGAGTCCTGTGGTGCCGTCGTCGCCGGTGCGGGTGTAGATCTTCGTGAGGCGGACCATGGCGTAACTCCTGCTGAAGTTGGCGGGGCGCTCGGGGAGACACCGGCCTTGGGCGTGCTCCGTGTGTCGGATCCTGTGTGGGCGGGCCGGGACACGATATCCTGCGGCCATGATCGAAGCGATGGATCGCGACGTGAAGGCTCCGGAGAGCCGCGCTACTCAGGTGATGGGTGCGGCGCAGGCAGGGATGCCCGCCGAGGTCCGTGGCCTCACGATGCTGTGGAAGCGGCGCGAGGCGATGGGCGGTGGCGGCGGCACGGCTGGCGGGCACGCGGCGGCGGGTGCGGGCAATGGCGAGACTAGCGAGCACAGACTTCACCTGGTCGAGCGCGTGCTGCGGTCGCGCGGCATCACGGAGGCTGCGGCGGCGGACCGTTTTCTTCAGCCAAAGCTCACGCACCTTCACGATCCGTCGCTGATCCCAGACCTGGATCGCGCGGCGGCGCGGCTGCTGATGGCGGCACGCGGCGGCGAGCGCATCGCGATCTATGGCGACTACGACGTTGATGGCATCACGGCCAGCGCGATCCTGTTCCATGTGCTGCGGGCGGTTGCGCCAGCGGCGGATGTCGTGACGTATGTGCCGCACAGGATCGATCAGGGGTACGGGCTCAACGACGCCGCGATCCGCGAGTTGGCGGAGGGTGGCGCGAGAGTGATCGTGTCGGTGGACTGCGGCGTGACGGCGGTGGGTCCGGCGCGCGTGGCGCGCGAGTGCGGCGTTGATCTCATCATCACCGACCATCACAACCCGCCGGCGACGCTGGCGGAACTGCCCGAGGCGTTTGCGGTGGTTCATCCGCGCAGGCCGGACTCCAAATATCCGTTTGGTGAGTTGTGCGGCGCTGGTGTGGCGTTCAAGGTGGCGTGGAGGGTCGCGACGCTCGCGGGCTCGGGGCCGAAGGTACCCGAGTCGGTTCGCGAGGTGCTGATGGACATGCTGGGGCTGGCGGGGCTTGGGACGATCGCGGATGTGGTGCCGCTGGTGGATGAGAATCGCGCGATCGCGAGCTTTGGTCTCGTGCGCGTGCGGACGACGAGCGTCGAGGGACTCGCGGCGCTGGTGCACGCGTCCGGGCTGGGGGATGAGAAGATCAGCGCGATGGACGCGGGGTTCAAGATCGGGCCGCGGCTCAACGCGTGCGGCCGCATGGGCCACGCGCGCGAGGCGGTCGAGCTCCTCACGACCGCGACGGGCGTGCGGGCACGCGAGATCGCCGCACAGCTCACCGAACTCAACGACAAGCGGCGCGAGACCGAGCGGGCCATCTTCAAGCAGGCGTGCGAGCGCGCGGAAGCCGCGGGCATGACAGGCCCGGACCATCGGGCCATCGTGCTCGCGGATCCATCGTGGCACGCGGGCGTGGTTGGCATCGTCTGCTCGCGAATGGTTGAGAAGTACCACCGGCCGACGATCTTGATGGCCATGGGGCCCGAGCACTGCCACGGCTCTGGCCGCAGCATCGATGGGTTCAGCCTGCACGCCGGGCTTGCGGCGTGCGCGACGCACCTCATGCAGTTTGGCGGGCATGACATGGCGGTGGGTCTGCGGCTTGCGAGTGA